>CAXEUI010000093.1:0-5157 GCA_963999335.1 uncultured Candidatus Poseidoniales archaeon | reverse complement strand
TTTGCCTGGGCTCTGCTTAATATCTCTGAGGCGATTTCTAACTTATCGCGCTCCACGGCCGAAGAGCCGGTTGGGCGCCCAAGGGCACTTAGGAACGTGGCAGCCATCCCGCCCCCGATGAACAACATATCCACCCTATCCAATAAGTTTTCCAATATAAGAATCTTGTCTCCAACCTTGGCGCCACCTAATATGGCTGCCATAGGTCTATCAGGTGAGTCCAATGCCTTCCCCATATTATAAACTTCCTTTTGAGCTAACAGCCCTAGTACTGAGGGTATAATTTGTGGGACCCCAACGGTTGAGGCATGGGATCTATGGGCGACTGCGAAGGCATCCATCACAAAGACATCTGCAAGTGATGCTAGGGCGTTAGCAAATACCGGGTCGTTCTTTTCTTCTCCCGGGTGGAATCTCAGGTTCTCAAGCAGGATTATTGATCCGACTCGCATAGTAGCTGTTGCTTCAGATACCTGTTCCCCTATGCAGTCCTTCAGATATTTTATGGGCCGTGAAATCAGTACCGAGAGCCGTTCTGCCACAGGGCGCATCGATGAAGTCCTGACCCCGGCCCGTGAGTGACAAGACGCCACCTGGACCTTCTTGAATCAGTTCATACCGCCGAGAAAACAGCCAATGTCCAAGGAAATGCCTCGGATTGACGGTCTTCCCAGTCTGTCCGACCTGCATACTGTGAGACATTCCCCATTCGTCCACCACTGCACGGGATGCACCCACTGCAGCACCCAGTTGGTCTGCAATCGCCTCAAGATGGCTGAAGTTATCGATGCTGCCCATGCCACGACCGCCGGAGATGATGATGTCAGCATCTGCGACATCAAGACGCTCGCTGGCCTTGGCAATCGCCTCCTTGACGGATGTGGCAACATCAGCGCTCTGATTGACCGTGCTGAGGGCGGCACTGCCACCGCCTTGGGCTGCGGGGAACGTGTTCGGTCGAAGGGTGAGGATGGTGTCATCCTGAACCGTGAGTGATTCCATGGCCTTGCCTGAATAGATTGGGTGTGAGACTGAATTGCCCGAGATGCTGGTGACATCCTGAACCACTGCAACGCCCTTGGCTGCACCCATTCTAGCGGCAATCTCACGGCCATTGGCTGTCGAGGCGGCAAGGATCCGACCTTCGGCGACCGAGCCAAGTGCAGAAGCCCATGCGCCTCCGTCAAACGTGGCGAAGCAATCACCTTCCACCGAGATGACCTTGGACACGCCCGATAATGCGGCTGCCCCGGAGGCACCAACGCCACCGGGGCATAGAACGGTTGCATCTCCCCCGGCCGCGCCCACCAGTTGTGCGGTGACAGGGTGTAGATTGTTTCCTGTGATCTCTGCAATGACTGTAACCATCTTCATCCCCCCTCAGATCACCTTGGCTTCTTCCCGCAATTTGCCGACGACAGTGGGGACACTTTCAGCGCCCTCGAATTTCTGTCCCGCTGGTTTCTCTGCGGGAGGAGATTGATTGTCCAGAGTCACAGAAGAAGAACCGAGGTCAACACCGAGATCATTCACAGAGAGGGCTTCTATGGTCTTCTTCTTGGCCATCATGATGCCCTTGACATTCGGACGGCGCAATTCTGTGCCCATCTTGTCGAAGGCGATGACGCAAGGTGCGGATACGGCCACACGCTCCATGCCATTTGCACTCGGGCGAAGTGCAAGGAATCCAGAGGAATCTCCCGACAGTTCGCTGACCATGGTCACGCAAGCGGCACCGAGTTTTTCGGCGACACCGGGTCCAATTGAACCAGCATTCGTGTCAGCTGCTTGTTTTCCACAGAATACGACTGTGGCTCCGGTCTTCTTCACGGCTGCTGCCAGAATCGAAGACACTTGATTCGAATCGAAAGCAGTCAGGTCATCAACGACGATGTGCATGAGATCAGTTGCGCCAACAGCGGCTGCATCAGTGAGCATCTTCTTGGCTCGTTCTGGGCCGCAGGTGATGACGGTAATCGAGCCACCTTGAGCAAGAGCGGCTTCGAGTGCATACTCATCGTAAGGGCTCATCGACCACTTGTTGACTGAACCTTCATCGACACGCCCGCCACTGACGACAATCTTCGCATTGGTATCGGGAACTTGTTTCAGCAATACTGCAATGTCTGCCATTCATTCATCACCTACGGTGATGCGGCACTCAAGGTCCCTCTATGAACGATTCGCAGAGATATTCCGATGATTCAGTCGACCCATGCATAGGTCCTCGCGCCTTCAAGAACACCTTCATCGCCAACGTCAACCAAAGCAAATTCACCGTGTGGTTTGAGAACACTACCATCGTGAATTCCTTTGTGCAACTGTTCGTAGGTAATCTGGTCGATTGCCATGCGGCCAGCCATCCTCTCAAACAGATTCCAACTGGCGACAATCTCGCGCCATCGATCGTGGACAATTCCCTCGAACACCTTGGCCTTGGCACCTGAGCCGTATCCACAGAGGCCGAATCGATTTCCTTCAAGGGGGCTGTCGGATTCGTAATCAGATTCGAAGGTTGACATCATGGCCAGGAAGATGGAGCCAGTGTACTGATTGCCAATGAGTGAACTGGCCCGCTGACCTTTCTCGATGCGTTCCGCATGGAATTCCCGATATGCAGCAGTCTTTGAGATGCGGCGGCGATAGGCGTCGAGCGCCTTCTGGAACTCTACTTGACCATCAGGTGTATCATCGAAATCGTCAATGCTCGGTCTCTGACCAATCTCTGATTCGACTTCATCCCAAGATGAACTGTCTCTACGCTCATACGCAAAGACTGCGGGGAACATTCGCTTGGCTTGGAATGCGTAGGGCAAATGCATGATGATTCGGGCCCATTCTTCGGTCAGGATTGTGTCGTCGTCTGGATTCCATCGACCATCGGCCTCAGCCTTGACGCGGAAATCTCGGAACGCTTCTTCGACGGCGGCTTGATAACACTGGTTGCTGAACTGACCATCGAATATCGGTTCGTCTCGGTGAACATGAACCGACTCTGTGCCGTGGCTGAAGATTCCAAGGCGGCGGACGGTAGATTCTGGTAGATGGCGAATCATGCGCTCGACCATGCCCTCTTTGATCGATGCACCTGTCTCTCGAGCCAATTGAACGACGTGGGAGATGACAGATTTGATGGAGACCTCGCGACGGGGTTTGAAGAAATCATGGACCGGCGAGGTCGAAACACCCCATCGGTCTGGAATCGAGAGGAGGCGTGGGTTGTAACGAATCAGCAGAGCGCCGCCACCGGCACCTTGTGTGTATTCTCCAGCAGATTCCAAGTCGTACTTCGCATTGTCACTGAACACGACGATGCCGATTCGATCTTCGGATTCACCGCCACGAGCAACCCAATCTAGGGTATTGTGCAGTGCATCGACAGCGCCGATGCAAGCAAAGGTCATGTCGACGACATCGCAATTGCGAAAGCAGTCTTTGCCGAAACGACCACTGTATCGCTGAGTCAGCATATCCAGGATGTAGGTCGCTGTGGGCTTGGCTCCATCCAGCGCACTTTCTGTCCCCAGATACATTCGACCAATCTGAGTGGGCTTGATGCCGTTTCGATCGATGAGGCGAGTGACCGCATTGGCACCCATGGTTGCCGTGTCTTCATGCACATCTGGAATGGCCATGGCCGAGAGTCCCAAGCCCTTGTTGAGCTTGCCATAATCAGCATCTCTCATCTTTGCGAAATCCTTCATGTCGAGGTATAACTTGGGGAAATGGATGGCAATATCGTCGATTCCAACTTCAGACATGGGGGTGACCTCGTGCTATCGCATGCTGGGGCGGACCGATTTTCTACTTGAATGATACCCTGCAAATTTCATGGTTATTGGATTCATCAATCAAATATCCACGCCCGAGACCTATCAATCCATGGCCAAACTGTGTCGGATGTGAGTGGAAACTTACTCGCCAGTAATCTCATTCACGGATTCAAGCAACTGTGGATTGGATGCAAAGTGGGCACGCATGGTTTCCAAACCTGCAGACACCGCGTCGGCAACCGCGAATTTCGCATCCAATGGATGAATCGCACCCGATTGGACTGCGGTGACGAAACCTTCCAGACTATCGTAAGTGCTGGGTTCACCATATTCTGGTTTGGGGGTCACGGTGATTTGGCCTTGTTCAGGCAGGATGATGTATTCCAGCATTTCATAGATTGGACTGTCATCCTTCTCAACATCCAGATAGGCCTTGCGCATCTTCTTGCGGAACTGCTCAGGTGAATCGTGCAACAGAATGGCGCCCGATGGATCCGACTTGCTCATCTTGTGGTCAAAGGAATCCATTCGTGCTCCAGCGCTCTTGAGGCCTGAGATGATGGGGGTGTGAATGCAGGTCGCCTTGGCCCAGCCCCAGTGGTCCGCCACTTCACGCATGTACATGTGCGCCTTGCGCTGATCCATCCCACCAATCGCCAGATCGATGTTCATCTCAAAGATGTCAGCGGCCTGCATGGCTGGATAGAAGAACTTCGACAAATCACCATCTCCACTGTCCTCATCACGGCCCATGATGCTGAATGTTCTGCGAACGCGTGCTAGACTCATGTTCTTCGAGCAGCGCAGGACGCGGGCCCAGTAATCTCCACTGTCCATGATCTCAGAAGCGTAACCAAAGCGCAATTGCCCCGGTCCATCTCCTTCGTCAGGATGGTTGAGAAGCGAACGGAATACCTCTTCCATATACTTCGCAGTCGTGTGAATTTTGTCCATGTCGCCCCCGAACTTGTCGTTTATCCAAGCATGCCAGTCGGCCATGAAGATGAGAACATTGACATCGGCATCGAGCATTCGGCGCAGGTTGGTCGCCAGAACCTTCCAGCCGACATGTGCCTTCCCACTGGGCTCGAAACCGACGTAGGCACGAATGGTGCCGCCATCGGCGATCCGAGCCTCAAGGTGTTCGATTCCAACGACTTCCTGAGCCGCACCTGTAATCAGGGAGATTCGACTTGATGCATCCATAATAATCGCCTATAGAGTGTTGTATATCAGCCAAGTAACTTGCCCAGTTTCTCTGCACGTCCAGCCGCCTTCGTGTTGTCTCCAGCCGCTAACGCGGCCTCGATTTCCTCAATCAGGGACTCTGCCTGTGCACTGACTTCATCTGAAATATTGGTCGATATTTCCATGAATTTGCGGG
>CAXEUI010000092.1:0-5158 GCA_963999335.1 uncultured Candidatus Poseidoniales archaeon | reverse complement strand
CTCAGGCTTCGAATCTACCCGCAGGGACACCTCGTTGGGTGGCAGGACAGGATGGACCTGATTCTCGTGACCCCATCGTTCCCATCTGGCGAGAAGTCCTCGATCAGCATCGTGGATTGAATCCGTCCGAACCCTTGGGCGAAGTCGAATTGGGCAGCCCCCAAATCTCTCACCCCGGCCCGGCGCCTTCATCGGTGGAATTCGCGGGTTATTGGCCGCCTTATCTGACCGAGCGCCCGGGTCTTGATTTCTCGACTTGGCAACAAGGTCCTTCCAATCGCATCGCCACACAGGCGGCCAGCGAGGTCATCGATTATCCTGGACGTCGCCTGAATCCACTCCTCATCTACGGCACATCGGGCACCGGGAAGAGTCACTTGTTGTGGGCCATCGGTGAATCACTGCATACTGGAATCCCTGATCGTGATGTTCGTCTCATCACAGCCGAAACATTCCCTGAACATCTTCCAGATGGTTGGGATGATTTGCTGCTTTATGCGAGTTCACTCCTCATCGATGATGCGGACCGCATCCTCATGCGCCCCACTGGGGCTGCCAATCTGGCCAATGTTGTGGGTTGGGCCATCGATATCGGCGCTCAAGTGATTCTCACATCATCGCGTCGCTTGGGGGCTGATTCTCTTCCAATCGGAAGACTGCGACAAGCGATCACATCCGGGGTCCACGTCGAATTGGGCACACCGTCTGAGTCGACCATGCTGATGATGCTGAGGCGCAACACATTGTCTCGTGACGTCTCCCTCACCGACCCTCAACTACAGGTGATTGTGAGTCGAAGTCGAGGGCAATGGAGTCGAGCCAAGGCTGATTTTGAAACCGTCTGCCTCGTGTTGGATTCAGGTGCTTCGCTGATGGGTGCTGTGGACATTCGCACCTTGTTATCCGGTGAGCCACCAACCATGTCTGATGATGTCGAAGAAGAGCCAATGGATACCGCGACTCGAGGCGCTCAGATTGTCGCTGAAGTTCTCGATTCCGTCCTGCCTGAACCGGCCGAACATCGCGCTGAGATCATCAGTGACCGAATGGAAGTCACCGATGATTACGTTCCACCAGAGATCACCCTCCCTTCCTCTCTTGAGGCTGCTGAATCTCTCACGGCAGACACATTGCGTGGCCACCTTGAAGAAATCGCGGAACATGGCTCAAAAACGAGCAGTGCGCCCCATATTCCCGTGGGTCAGAACATCGATGCCTTGACCGATTCAGCCCTAGATCACTTGGAGAGCATCATCCATGAGCATCGCTATGAATTGCGTGAATTGAATCGCGAGATTCACCATATTTCAAGACGGGTCGATACCGCATCCTCGGATGAATTGGTCTCCTTCACCGACCGGATGTTGGCCATCGAAGGCCATTTGGACAAGTTGCAGGAACTGAGTGCAGGGGAATATGCGCCTTCCATCGATGATTTCGACCCAAGCGACCTGATTCAGGCGACTGAACGTCCTGTTCTCATTCCAGACTACAGCGAGCCGGCCATGGCCATTCTATGGCCTCTCAAACGCCGGGTTCTATTGCCCGAAGAGTAGAATCAGTCAGTCCAGACCCTGAATCCTTTCTCAGCGACCCGATCCTTGTCCAAGTGCCCTTGGATGACTGGGAGTGAAATCACCCCAGCATCGGGTTGTCGCAGACCCGGACACAATTGCACCGTCTTGTGCCAGGCTCGGTTTGAGACCATGTTCTCATTCCACCATGGGAAGGCCGAGCACTGGTCGGGTTTGGCTTCGTACACACTGCAGGTCTTGTCTTCATTGAGGTAAATACAGACATCATTTCCTGAGCGAGACTGCAGCACATAACGCCCGTTGTAGCTCTTTCGACAGTCCCTGTCCAGCCAATCTTGGACCGGCATTTCATGATGTGCCGCCAGTCTTTCTGCATCATGTGGGGCCAGAAACACGACGCCGCCGGGCTGATCACAGCATTTGCCACAATCCGGCAGACATTCGAAACGAACGCCCTGAGAATACCACGGTTCTCTCTTGCCCATGGATTGGCCGAGAATGCCTTCTGTTTTCGATATTCTGGGTGTTACACACCCACCCTTGCCCTTATACCGAACCCTCCGTTCCCAAGTACCGAGGAGTGAACATGAGCGAAGAGAACGACAAGGAAGTCCTCTTTGAGGTCACTGAAGACCACTTGAACACAGGTCTTCGTGGGATTCCAGTCGGAACTTGCCGAACTTCGTTTGTCGACCCCATGAAAGGGGTTCACTACTGTGGTTATCCAGTTGGGGATCTCGCAGAGATGGACCCTGAAGATGTGATTTTCCTGCTTTATGAGAAGCGCCTGCCGAATCGTCAGGAGTCTCAGGATTTCCGCCATGAATTGGCCCAGAGGGCTGACAGATTGCCGACTGGAGCACTTCGGGTCCTTGAGTCGTTGACGCCTGTTTCTGGACATCCGATGGATTGGTTGAGCATTGGCATTCAGGCACTGGGTCTGGCTGAGACGACGGGGGACATTCGCGCCGACGGCCTCAATCTCATCTCGAGAATGCCCGAATTGATGGCGGCCATTTTCCGTCTTCGAGGCGGACGTGGATTGCCGGATGTTGCCAGCGAACCCGAAAGAGGCATGGTTGAGAATTTCGTCCATCTACTTGGGATGGAAGGCGTGGACGCCAATCGAATGATTCGAACCCTCCGAGTCTTCCTCGTTCTGCACATGGATCACGGGGGTGGAAATCTTTCCACATTCACTGGCAAAGCTGTGGCCAGCGGCTGGGCCAGTCTGTACGCTTCAATCTCAAGCGCAATGAACGCCCTCTCCGGTCCACTCCATGGCCGTGCAAACCAGTCCTGTCTTGAATTCGTACAGCGAATCGGCACTTCTGATGAGGCTGAGGTTGAATCCTTCGTCCGCAAGGAATTGGCGGCCCGACGTCCCATCTATGGCTTCGGTCACGCTGTGTTGCGCGCAGAGGATCCGCGGGCGGCCGCCCAATTCAAACTCGGAGAGGAGATTTGTCCCGATGACCCGAATTTCCAGACGGTCAAGACATTGAGAGTGGTCGCGCCTCGTGTTCTCAGCGAGAATCCCAAGATTAGCAACCCGAATGCGAATGTTGACATCGCTTCGGGGACACTGCTCAATGCCGTTGGATTCCACAAGCCCGATTATTACACGACCTTCTTTGGATGGGCTCGAGTGGCTGGCATCTCAGCCCAGATTCTCGATGAGCGAAATGCCCGTGGTGGCCGTGGAACGCCCATCTATCGACCCAAGTATTACGCAGCAGACCCGACCATTCGTCGGCTCGATTGATTATTTGAAGTCCTTGCCGCTACCGCGGTGGCCAATCAGGCGACAGGCCTCCCAAGGCATGGTTCTCGTACTTGCATCCCCTGCCAGTTCATCGATGTCCCTCTCCCAGTTCCAGCGTTTTCGCCAAAGCGAGAGGAACCCTCTCCGTTCGATATCTGTCAATTCATGCCACGGCGTGATCTCTCTCGCAGCCTCTTCAACCAAAGCGGCATGATCCACGGGCTCAGCATCTCGCAGGAGGGCTTCGCGTTCAGGATCCAATGGCTGACTTGCCCAACGAGGCCAGCGGGCCCCGCCCTCTGGATATGTCACGGTTTGAGGTGAGGTGTCATCGGTCATCCCCGTGAGTCCCAGTGCGTGGAGTGAATCCTCTACTGCGATTGGTGTTGGCCAAACGTAGAGTTGGTATCCCTTTCGGAGACGATTGAGACGCCGTCCGGTATATCCGGTCAATCCGAACGTCCGCCCCAAGGTCAGATGTCGGGTGTATCCGTGGACATATTCCAGACCACAGGGAAGGAACGGTGCGCCGACCATCTTCTGATGCTTGAGATGGAAAGCCAATGAGAGCCACATGAAGGATGGCACGGAGAGAATTCGCTTCATCCGGGCGCCTCAGATTTCAGGGATGGCTGGTTGGAGTTGAGCCACAGGCCATCTGACGTTCGCGCGCGCGCACGCGTGACGGAACCGACGCTTGAACGAGAAGATGACGACATTCGAGTGCTGCAATCCCACTTCATTGAGCATCGAGTCTGTCAGTTTGGCCATGGCTCTGGCGTGCTTACTTCTCTTCCGCGGATTCACCGAACCGGCAATCTTTGAATTTGGGTGTGGCATCTTCAGTTCGACACAGGCGACCTTCCCCTGCTCTCGCCAAGCATTCGTGAACACATCATCTGAAAGGAGATCACTGAAGAGTGGGATTCCCAATTCACCCAATTCCTCAGCTGAATGATCCTCAGTCCACTTGGAGCCGCCAATCCGCTGTTTCTGCGCCTTTGAGAGATGGTTGTCATGGAACAGTACCAATTCTCCGTCCGTGGTCAACCTGATGTCGAATTCCACACCATCGAATTGGGTCATTCCGTGACGAAGACCCACGATTGAATTCTCGATGGGTTTGACCCAATCCTCTGCCATCGACCGCTGGATTCGATGCCCATATTCAAGCGTCACCCTGCATCAAGCCTAAACACCGTACTCCAAAGTTTGTGTTGATGTCAGAGACCAAGCGCAAGTCGATTTTTGGTTACTGCATGTATGATTGGGGAAAATCGGCCTTTGAGACAAGCGTAACCACCGCCATTCTACCAGCCTGGTTCACCTATCTCTTCCTTGAGGCCAATGGGCTGACTACGAATTTGGTCGGGGCCGAGATGACCGCAGACGCCGTTTGGGCCTATTCGGTCGCAATCGCGACATTGCTTGTCGCCATATTGAGCCCGTCCTTCGGCGTTATCGCCGACCGGCGCCGCATCAAGATGAAGGCGCTCAAGTGGTTGACCTGGATCGGTTCGGCGAGCGTGTTTCTGCTCGCAATCACCCCTCTCTTCTCCCTCTCCTTCCAGTGGATGTGGATCATGATCATGTTCATGCTCGCCAACGTCGGATTGAACGGCGCGGGCGTGTTCTACAACTCCTTGCTGCCTCACATTGGCGAAGAGCACGAGATGGATTCGATCTCAAACAAGGCCTATGCCTACGGCTACCTCGGCGGCGGCCTGCTGCTGGTCTTCCACCTCGGACTGGTGATGGGGGTCAGTGGTGACTGGGTCATCCCATTCTGCATGGCCTCCTCGGGGCTGTGGTGGTTCGGATTCGCCTGGTACACCTTCGCCTATGTCGCCGAACCACC
>CAXEUI010000091.1:0-5177 GCA_963999335.1 uncultured Candidatus Poseidoniales archaeon | reverse complement strand
TGGCGTATCCCCCATGTTCACCCCGAAGGGGTGGAAGATACCCGTTCTTTTCGGTCGTCTCATTTCTAGGAGATGTTCGGGGAAGACTCATGATTGGATGCTGCCCTGCCCTCGACATGGTCCGCATCGCATGCATCGTGAATCCGGCTGGCCGAGATGGCACCGTACTGAAGCGTTGGCCGACGATATCTAAACAGATCGAAGAAGAAGGATTGGACTGCGAGGTCACCTGGACCGAGCGAACAGGACACGCTTCAGAAATCGCCTACAGTCTCCGCGATCGGGAAGACCTCGACCTTGTCGTTGCCGTCGGTGGTGATGGAACCATGAATGAGGTGGCCAGTGGATTGCGTGGCTCATCAATCACCCTCGGAATTATTCCAATGGGCAGTGGCAATGACTACGCGCGCGCACATGGGATTCCTCTCCGCAATACAAAGGAGGCCGTATCCCTCCTGAAGTCCGGTGTCGATCGCCGCGTAGGTGCAATGCGAATCGATGGCGCTCCCGCCCCTGCTTTGCCTCATTACCCGTCACCGGCCCCCACAGAATGGGATGGAGACGCCGATGAAGACTGCATGGTTCGACGCTGGGCCTTCCTAGAGTCGGATGGAGGCACGACAAGCGACGTATCCCGTCGAAAGACCCTTGGTCAGGGAAAGCACATTCGAGGTCAGATGAAATACACATATCTCGGAATCAAGAGCATCTTCGGTTGGAAGAAACAAGATGGTTGGCTCAAAGTCGACGATGTCGAGATGGGGCGAACGGATATGAGTGGACTCTTCACCACGATTATGACACAGACTTTTGGGGGGGGATTTCGAGTCGCTCCAGGCATGTGCGTCACCCAGGATTCGATGTCCATCATATTGGCCACAGGTCTATCTAAATCCCAAATGCTCCGCATCATGGGTCCTCTGAAGAAAGGAACACATGTTGGTAAATGGGGCATCAGCCACAACCCCGGGAAGCGATTGGAACTGCGCAACATCGATCAGAATGATCAACCCAGCAATGTACCTCATGACCCACCGATGTGGGTACAGGTCGATGGAGAGCCTTGCTTGACGACCCCGGCCATCATTCAGTTTGTCCCAGATCAACTGACGATTCGGGGTGCTCAAACGATTCCCAACGACGGGTCACACTGAGAAATCACTGAAATCGCCTTCATCGTTGACTTCGGGGTCGACTTTCCGCCTTGTTGGCGCTTCCTCTTCCACTTCCTCTTCAACGGGTTCAGGTTCAGGCTCGGCCGAGCGTGTTTTGCGGGTTCGTCTGGTCGGTTTCCGCTTAGGTTCCGGCTCAGGTTCCGGCTCAGGTTCTGGTGTATCAGATTCCAGCCGTGAAGTATGCGGTTTGGTGGCAATGCTTCTTCGCTTACCACCACCACCTCCTTTCGGCATGCCTTCGACGATGTTTCGGAGCCCCTTCTCCTGCAATTCTTGCTCAAATGCCTGATCTTCTTGCATTTCAGTAATCATATCCTGCATAGCCTCTGCTTCTTCAGTGGATGTGACTGAACTTCCGGCCACGTAATGTCCCGTGCTTTCGCCCGGCGCGTCTTCTGCAAGTGCGGCACCGATATCGAACGTCGGCGCTGTTGCAGATTTCTTGGTTGGTTTTCCAGTGTATTCTGCTTCTTTTGTCTTCGTCGTCGCGGCCATTCTCGCTTCGTGGCGTGCTGCTTCATGTCGAGCCCCTTTCCCGGCACGCATCTGTTGCTCAGAGAGCATTGCTTGAGCTTGCGTATCAGCATTGAGGATGATTTGGTTGCGTGAAAAGATGTAGAGTGCACCCGATGCTACGATTGAAATCAATAGGAGGGTCGTGTACAGTCCTCGACCAATGAAGGGGATGTCACCGGCAACATAGGCCTCGTCAGCACTGGCCACTCTTTCGTTACCATACGTCATTGATGTCACGATAAAATGACTATACCAGCCATTACTGGAGGAGGCATCAATGTCGCAACCATTGAGTTGTGTTTCCTCATTGATATACTTGGTTTCAAGAAGATAACCTTCCATCTTGACAGCTTGATTGGTGTTCATTTGAATCGCAGCATCGAAGACATTCTCATTGGCGGGAATGAGGCCCACCAAGGCCCAGTCACGATGTGGGAATTCTTTGCGATCATTCGTTGTCCCCGATTCTTGGGCTCGAGCCGAGACGGGACTCTCCCAATCTTTCTCGTTGTTGACGATGGAGACATAAACGGAACCAGGCTCCATGTCTTGAGCGGCCCCGTATGACATTTCTTTCAGCATCCAAGATGTGACTGCCTTGGTTTCAATCTGCGGTGGATTGAAAATCTTCGTTTGCACAAGCCAGCCGGATAGCGTGTAAACCGAACCGTTGCATGATGCAAGATTGTAAGTTTCATCTTCAATGTGTATTTGTGAGTTGGTGGCGAGTTTGTTTGTCACGGAGACGGTCTGAACTCCAGTGTTTTCAGAGCCCAGACTGGCGCTGTATTCACCATCTGAAGAGCCCCAAGTGACGCTTGGTCCCCCGATACACCCCGAAAATGAAGGCATCAGGAAGAGAAGGACGAGCAGAGGGGCAAGGCGTCGCACGGGTCGTTGAAGTCCGCTCACGTTCAAGACTGTTCGCACCCAAAGGGTGCGTTTTCTAGTCAATGATCGTGTCCTGTATTCTCGTCACTTGTCCCTTCAGCACCAGAATCGTCGTTCAGAAGGTGTTCAAGGTCTTCGATGAAGTTCGCTGTGGACCAGTCTGAACCAGTGAATGCAAGGCGCTTGTTTCCCGCCTTGTCGATGACGAAGGTTACCGTATTGTGCCCGACTTCGTACATCTCTTCCTCTCCATCTCCTTCGTCGTGTCCATGAGAATCACCCTCACCCGTGTCCATCCCCTCACCGGGGGTGGGCAGCAACGAGAGATTCGCATTCGATGCAGCCCAAGCAACGTGGTCCGTATCCTGCATGATCCTGACTTCATCGATGCCGACCTGACTCTCTTCCCAAGCCATGCTGGTGGCATTCCAGATGTAGAGTGACCACCACCAAGACCAGTCACTGGGTGAATCAATCCCATTGATTCCAGTCACGGAATGTCCGTAAGTCTCGTGCACAGAGTAATTGAGAGAGACGTTGTTCATCGCCATGGTGGTTTCAGTCAGATTCCAGCCCGTCGCATTCTCTTCTGGGAGCATTTCGTGGTGCCCATCAAGCAATGCAGTGGAGTTGTCAGGATAGAGAACTGCAACTTGATGCAACATTTCCGAATGTTCGCTATGATCAGAGTGATTTGAGTTGATGTGACTCGTATCGACGAGCAGATGGTAGTCATCCCATACATGTGTCAACTCACTGTGATTCTCGCTGGTGAGATGAGCCCAATCATACCCCCGTTGTGTCGTCCATTCAAGAAGATGTGAGGGTGTATCCCGCGCTGGGTCGATGGAGATGGAGAGAAAGACAAGATCAGATTCCCCGGACATTTCTCCATCGATGTAGTTCAGATTGGCTTCAATTGCGAGGCACACATCAGGGCAAGAGGTGTAGGTGAACGCCACAACGACGACCTTGTTGTCAAAATCAGAGAGGGAGACACTCTGGCCATTCTGATCGGTCAGTGTGAAGTCAGGGGCGGGCGAAGCTGGATTGTATTCCATCCCATGGAAATCGTGAGCCTCATGTTCATGCTCCTGGCCGATGCACCCAGTCATGACTGAAATCATCAATAGAAGCGCTAGAGCGAAAGGCTTTCGACTCATGATTCGTTGTCATTCAGAGGAGTATATCACCTTGATGTCAATTTGATTTCAGGAGTTGGCGCGGACGGAGAGATTTGAACTCCCGAGGCGAATACCACCGGATTTCAAATCCGGCGCGATACCAGGCTATGCGACGTCCGCAATGCATGGTCCGAGGCGCTGCTCGTCTAAGTGTTTCACGCTACATCATGTGTAGAATCCGGGTCGACACCATGCGGGCAAGGTATCCGCAGCTTCTGGATGTGTCAATCCGATGAAAAGGACCATGACGACGATGAAGAATACGGGGAACAAGGCTGTAGCGGTGAGGACCCGACTGTCATCATCACCTTGCAGATGCATGAAAATCGCTGCAATGCCGAAACCCTTGACAATTCCAACAACGACCAGAATGAAGACGACCGTATTCATGCTCACTGCATCCCGCATCGAGAAGGTGAGTGCGACCGCAACGACCTCAACCGCCGTGAAGATCATCAACACCCAGAAGTTGAAATTGTAACGATCGAATCCGAAGATTGTGTGATGTCCATCATGTCCATGTTCGCTCATTTTTCATGCCTCCGTTAATACAGGTAAAATGCGGGGAAGACCAAGACCCAAACCAAGTCGACAAAGTGCCAATACAGACCGACAATTTCGACTGGGCTGGCATTGTCTCCCGTGAATCTGCCTCCCATGCCTGTCCATAGAACGCAGGATAGATAGACGACCCCGCTAAAAACGTGACAGCCGTGAAAGCCGGTCAGGACGTAAAAGGTCGTACTAAACAAGGGAGCCCCCCAGGGGTTCTCACTCATGGTCATGCCGACGTGGGTCAGATGCGTCCATTCATAGGCCTGCAGTCCCAAAAAGACCGTTCCTCCGAGAATGGTAAGCAGCATAAATTTGCGGAATCCGGCAAGGTCGTTGTGTTTCGCTGCGGATAGAGCTTTGACCATAGTAAAGCTGCTGACAATCAGCAGGAAGGTCATGAAAGCAGTGAGCTGGATTCCCAGTGTCTGAAGTGGATTGGGCCAGTCCGGACTACTAGCCCGGATCGCGCCGTAACCGGCCAAAAGTCCACCAAAGGACATCGCGTCACCGGCTAGGAAAACCCACATTCCCAGCTTGCCCCAGCTCTCTGGGGTGACGGGTGATTCTGCAGGCTGCTGCACGTGAGCATGGGCGTCTATAACAGCTTCACTCAAGGTTGTTCCTCCTTCGGTGTCGACAATACCTGGAAAGGTAATATCGTCCCTTCTGCTCGTGATGAGCGATTCTTTTTCCAATATTGGTAGAAAATACAGCCAGCTATGGAACCGAATACGACAAACGGCATGGTCATTAAAAAGAAGGCGCTGCGTAACATGCCTTGAACCAAGGTTGCATTTTCACTGGGAAAAAGAGTCTGGCACATCGCGCATCCTTGCGCTAGGGCGTCTCGGCTCGC
>CAXEUI010000090.1:0-5204 GCA_963999335.1 uncultured Candidatus Poseidoniales archaeon | reverse complement strand
GTCGTAGTATGGGTGAACGGTGGCAATCACAGGAATCTTCAGCCCCTCAGGCACATCGGGCATCCACAGCGCCACATGCATTAGTGCCGGTTCAGGGTAGCCGGCATCCTGCTCGCTGGCCGGCAGATCCACTTCGACGAAATGCTCAGTGGGCCCGGTCCAGTTGTAGGTCCCATTGACGGGCAACTGACTCCTCGATCCGGTGAAGTCGAGGTCCATCTTGTGGCGGTCTTGCAAGGGCACTTCCCACCAATTGTATTTCGCATTATCAGAATTCTGAACGGCACCTGAGCCCCAGACAGAGGCCAGAACGATGAACAGAATGACGACACCGATGGTTGCACCGAGCGCGAGGTTGAGTCTCAATAACTCACGACGCTCGTCCGCTTCCGCCATGCACCGCCCTATGGGGCGGTGTGTCATGAGGATGACGATTGGCCGATGGGCTCATTTGTCGCCGATTGTACGGGGTATTGATGGCCAAGCCCCGTGTAGCCGTTCTACTGGCTCTACTGATTCTCGGTGCGCCGGGCGTTGGAGCACAGGACAACGAGGATTGGACCGAGAATGAAATCGATCCTGAAACGTGGGAGGACGGGCCTGAATTGGAGGGCAGTCCAATGGACATTCCTCAACCCGGTGACCCCGTTTTGGTCATCAATGTCTCTTATCGTCCCGGCCATTTCCTTTCGGTGGTCGAAGGCGAGATTCACATCGAATTGTTTCCTACATGGGCTCCAAAGACGACTGCGAACATGATTATGCATGTCGAAAGTGGAATTTATGATGGCATCTTCTTCCACCGGGTCATCGATGATTTCGTGACCCAAGCAGGGGACCCTACTTGCACAACAGTTCTTGCTTATCCTGGAACGAGTCCAGAGTGTGGAAGTGGTGGTGATGGACACACCCTCGAAATGGAACACAACGAGAATCTCTCGCATGTTGATGGCGCGATTGGCATGGCTCGTTCTCAAGATCCAGACAGCGCAGACACCCAATGGTACATCGCCGAGACAGAAGCCCACAATCTAGATCCTGAAAATAGAGATGATGAGGGATATGCAACGTTTGGCGTGGTTCGGCAAGGCATGAGCCATGTTCGAGCCATTGCGATGGTTCCCACAACCGATGACCCATCAGGTACAACAATCCAGAATCCCGCGTCTACGGCTGGAAGGCCACTGTATGAAGTTCATATTTCGAAAATCGAAATGATTGGCGTGGTCGCCTCTCCTCCAGGTGAAGGTGATGATGAGAATGGTGGCTTTGGTGCCATCATCATGGCCATCGGCGGTGGTCTGTTCACCATTGCATTGTGGCTTTGGTCATTCGCTTTGATTGGCGGCATCGTCTGGGCGATTCGTGAAGATGGCCTTCCCTTCCTCAGTGACAAAGAGATCGAGGAGGCCGTCGATGCCTTGATTGACTTAGACACCTGACAACAGCAGAATCCAATAGAGCGCAGGCGCCACCAAGATGAATGAATCGACTCGGTCGAGAATGCCACCATGTCCGGGCAACATCGTCGACCAGTCCTTCAATCCGAGATCTCGCTTCAATGCAGAGAGCATCAGATCTCCCATGGTTCCGATGATGGCCAGAACCCCGCCCAGTACGGCCGTCTCGATTGCTGTCAGTGTGGGGAACAAAGGCTGAGCTACATATCCAGCGATTGCGGTCATCAGAACACCCCCGAACACACCTTCCCAGGTCTTTTTCGGGGAAAGCACAGGTCGGAATGGATGTCGACCGAAGATCCGTCCGAAGATGAGGGCGAACGAATCATTCATCGAGACGGTGACGATGGCGAAGATACAGGCCGCGACCCCGATTGATCCCAAGTGCATCAGGAAGATTCCATGGATGAAGAACCAAATTAGAATGAACCCGATGAACGCTTGACCGACATCCCGGGTCACGTTCTCTGCACGATCCTGAACGATGGGAACAGCCCAGATTCCAAGCGCGCCGACAAACAATGCAGCGCCCAACAGACCCGCACCCTGAGGCCCGGCCCAAGCCAAGGATTCAATGTCTGAGAGATCAGGATTCATGGCGATTAGAATCAGCGCCAGCAACACAATCATGCTGACCATTCTCAACCCCCTGTCTTCCATTTTGATGGCGATGCAGTATTCTCGATGTGCACCCAATGCGAAGATGCCGACCATGAATCCCCAAGTCGGCGCCCCGAATTCAAGTGAACCGAACAGCAGCAACAGCAATGGCGTCGAGACCAGAGTGCGCGTCCACATATTGCGGATTACATCTTGAGATTTCTTCCATCGGATGACGGTGAAACCAATCAGGAGCGCATACATGAACCCGATAAAACCGAGAATATAGGGGGCGGCCAGAGCGAGCGCTTCGCTCTCAATCCCGAGGACCATGCACCTGTGGTGTCAAAGTCGGTTCTTCAACACGACACCGGCGACGCGCGGATGTCAACCACGATATGTCGTTGGTGTGGAGCATACCACTTGACCCGCTCGATATGCTCGACAGAGCACGAAAGCGACCCCATTTTTCCGAGTGTCTGCGCGAGGTTGGCGGCCCAATCCTCTTCATCTCCACCCGATGCCAATCCGTGGACATGCAAGATTCCCCCTTCGGGCTTCAGCGCTTGAAGTGCGAGTGCATACCCCTCTTCAGAAGAGGGCAAGAGACCGAGATTGATTCGATCGAATTCAGGTTGGAATTCTTGGTTCCGATTGTCACCTTCAATGATTGTGCATTTTTCGGTGAGATTATTCGCCGACAATGACCAACGCAGCGCCTTGACGGCGACAGGGTTCCATTCGCATGCGACCACATGGGCTGCCCCTCGCCCCTGCCCGCGTTCTCCGCTGGATCCTCTGGCCCCTTCACTCAGGAACGGGAGGGTGTAGTACCCGATTCCGGCATAGAGATCCAGCACATGCTCCCCCTCATGGTTGGCATTTGCGATCCGCCCTCTTTCGGTCACATTGCCCGCGCTCCACATGGATTGCGTGAAGTTGTAGCCAAAGTCGATGCCATGTTCGCGTCGAACGACCCAATCATCATCGCCAAGCAACAATTCAACCCCACTCTTCCGATATTTCCCGTGAACTTCCCCCGTTCGAGCGACACGTTTCACATCGAGTGCATCCGCGATTGTTCCCCACAATGTTTCGTTCGGATTCCACCCTTGTTCGATGAAGGCATTTCGGGGCAAGATGACGACATCTGCGAATTTTTCCCACTTTGTGGGAATTTCTCCATGAAGCACTCCATCTCCCTTCTCAATCAACGCTTTCTCCAAGCGAGAATGAGGTGTTGGAGTCGGTGCCATGACAACACGTTGCGCCACTACCCAATTAAACCACCAGAGCAACAAGTAGGTCCATGACAGTGCCCCGGGCTCGAATGGCATGGACCATTCTCGCCCTCTTGCTCCTCTCCGGGGGTTCAACGACCGTATCTGCCGATCCGGGTGACCCCGAGGTTGTGAATACCATCTGTGAGACTTGGAACAGCACTTCTGGAATCTGTGATGACTACAATTACGCAGACGATGAGACCGCTTCCATGGAATGGATCGAAGGCCGATACAATGTCAACATGGTGAATGCCACAGAGATGTCGGTCACCTTGGAATGGGCCATTCACGAGGTTCGTCGTGACGACGTATTGCTCGGAGATTTACCGCTTGGAAATGGTTCAGACGCTTCCACGGACGGGATTCCTGCCGATTATCTGCGCAATTACATCGATTACGTCACACTCTCAGGCTCGACAGTCAGAGAGATGTTGCGCAGTTCTGTTTCATCGACTGTGTCCAGTGTAATCGGTGGATTTGGTACCCCATCGGGTGTTCAGACCTCATACGTCAATCAAATCACATACGAGGATCAGACAATCCAATGCACCGACAATCCAGATGTTGACAGTGCAGATGAGGTTGCAGGTCTGCCCAATGATGCCTACAATCCACCGCTTTGTCTGCGTACCACGCTCTCCATCAGTGTCGACCCGGCCGAACTGGGAATGACCGCGATTGGTCTCGACGTAGAACGCACGTATCAGGGCTTGTTGACAATGGGTGGAACCGTTCGCACAAACATCAATCTCACCGCCCTTTCCGGGCACGTCGCATCGTACGAATTCGTTCCTCCATCCTATGGTACGGTAATCGATTTATCCGGTGGGGGTGACTTGGTCCCAGCCACTTGGGGTGGATTCGATTACACCTATGGACGTTGGACTGTCGATCACAAAGATACCACCGATGACGCTTGGCTGAATCAGACCGCATCCATCACCATGGCACGCCGCTCGACCACAACCAGCCCGGTTGAGATCGACATCGGCAATGATCGTGGTATTCGCGTTGATATCATCGTTGATGCATCGAATGAACGTGCCACTTCCGTAGAAGTCCGTTTGGGCATCCATCATGTGGGCATGGACACATTATCGAACTGGGACTGGGATTTTGCTGACGACCGAGTCAGTGTTCCGTGGGTCACCGCGGATGGATTGCGCATGGCCCACCATACCGGCTTGGCCAACCTCTCTGATTTCGCGGACAAGGTTCCGGTCGAGGATTTGAACGAACTGATTTCGGAGCATAGTCCGACCGAGATTGAGTTTGAAACGTTCGTTTTCTCTCCGGCAGATGGCACGGGCGGCCTCGACTTCGTTCATCGTCCAGGTGTAACCTGCTCTGAATCAGATCCGAGCAATTGGTGTATCCTCGGACAGACCGCGATGAATGGAACCTATCCAGTCTACCTGACTTCTCGTTCAAACATCTTTGACATGGATGTGGGGGAGATGGTCAGCAGCATCGCCGACGAATTTGACCTCGATTTGCTTGGATTCGACCCTTCTTTGCCCACAAAGACGGATCGCGCTGCAATTCTGAATGGCATCATCCTCAGTGGTGAAGTCGATTCATCCAGTCTGATCAATTGGTTGGACGATGATCTGCCTCAGGCTGACATCCGATTGGAGATTATGTTGCCCGATTATATCCGTTCGACCAGCGGCAATCCCGAGAGCATCGTCATCACCCATACGCTGGGCCAACCCGAGACACAATCTCTCTCAGTCACCGGCGCACAGCCCTATGATTGGAGACATCCCATCTGCCGTGAATCCAATTGCGGAGAAACCAGTCTTGACCTCATCTGTGGCGCCAACCGACGTACATGTCTCGGCCTCAATCTCGATGTGGA
>CAXEUI010000089.1:0-5223 GCA_963999335.1 uncultured Candidatus Poseidoniales archaeon | reverse complement strand
GTGTCGTCTCCCGCATCGCGGTGATGATCTCGGATGCCTCCAGAATCCTCCCCGCAACAATCTTCTCCCGCAATAGAGCCCCCCCTCCACCTTTGATGAGATGAAGATGAGGGTCAAATTCATCCGCGCCATCAATCACGAGATCCAAATGGTCACAGTCTTCCCAATCCAACATTGGTATCCCTTGTTCTATAGACAATGATTCTGTGGCATCTGAAGTCGGCACTCCAGCGATTTCCAAACCCTCTTCCCGGACCCGACGACCCAGTTCCAGGATGGTGTATCTGACTGTGGATCCAGTTCCGATTCCAATCCGCATCCCGCTCTGGACAAAGGCACATGCAGCGATTCCAGCCTCGGCCTTCATCGCCTCCTTCTCCTCTGCTGTATACGGGCTCATTGACCTGGGCTCATCCGATGAAGGGCATATCCTTTCGCACTGTTCACCAACGAAATCGCCCCTTACGGGGCGGCGATGGTTTCAAACACTTCCGGTTGAGTGCGACCGGTATGCGTACCCAGCGTATGCCATGGGCAGTACCCCTTCTCCTCACTTGGCTGATGCTGGGAATGAGTCTGTCAATGTTTGTCCTCTCTCCAGATTCCAACCTATCTAATTCGGAAACGCCCAGAGGTGTAGGCTTGGATGAGCCCACACCGATTTCGATTCAAGTCCCGCATGGAAGTTCATCAGCGCTGAAGGCTGAAGTTCCGGTCGGGCACACGGTCGAATCCATCGATCTCTCACTCTCTCCTGATGCTCTGGCCTACAATGACGGCTTCTCATGGTCCGGGGAATCGGATTGGAATGCTTCTGGCGCATTGCTGGACAAAGTCAATGTCAATGTGAGTGAAGGCATGCAGTTGCTTCCTCAAGAATGGGTTTGGGATTTTGAAAATTCGAATCATGGCTGGACCTTGCAATCATCCGGTGGTTGGGCTTGGGGGTATGATACATCACTCGGAGCCAGCGGGGGCGTACATGGTGGGACCAAGGCCATCTACACCTACAATGGGAATTATCCAAACTCCATGTCTGGCACGCACTGGGCGACCAGTCCAGTCATCGATTGTTCAGGATGCAGTGGTGCATGGAACCTTCAGTATTGGAAGCGATTGGGTGTTGAATATCATTACTACGATCATGCCTACGTCCAAGTCAAGAATGCACAGGGTAGCTGGGTCCAAATCTATTCGAGTACCGGCACCATCAACGATGGTTCATTTCAACTGGTGACCTACAATATTGCCAATTATGTGCAAAATAACCCTGCTTTCCGAGTTCGATTTGGCTTGGGTTCGACTGATAGCTCCGTGACCTACACGGGTTGGAATGTCGACGATGTCTCGATTTCACCCTCGGGTGGTGGCGGTGGTGGTGAAGAGGGGAACTGGACCAGTGCTCGATTCGGTCCAGGCATCTCGGGCGCACACGCTATGCAGGGCGCTCGATACGGCATCACTTCGATTGATGCAACGATTCCGACCGGAGCAGATATTCGATTCTCAGTACTGGATGGCGTTTCGAAAACACCCATCCCTGGCTTTTCCAATCTAGAACCGACGTGGGTCGACCTTGGTTCCATTGATCCCGAAAAACACCCGAGTCTACGACTCAAACTGTACTTTGACGCCAGAGGGGGTGCTTCGACTCCAATCGTCCATGATATACACATGAACCATCGATATGGTACTTCGTTCACATCGAATCCCGATGATTCCGGTTGGTCAATGAATGGAATGAATTGGAACAATGGTCAGATTAGTGGTTCAAATGGAGCGATGGCAACCTCTCCCTTGTTCACTTCACATCGCCCCATCTCTCAGATGCAATTCTCCTCTTCCTCATCCGGTTCTTACAACCTTGAGGTTTCCTTGGATGGTGGTGCTTGGCAGAGCACCCCCTCGAGTGGAATCACTGCATTTGACGAATATGCCAGTTCAATCCAGATCCGCATCACTTGCAGTGGTTCGTGTACACTGAATGAACTCACATTGGAGATTCTTGGTGGACACTTGCCGACCAATCCGCGTTTCGATATCGGCCTTGACGGCTGGGCTGAATGGGAAGTTATCCACCCGCATGTATCCAATTGGGGTTGGCAGGATCGATTCACCAATGGTGACCTGTCATCCGATATGTCATGGGCAGCCCCTGGCCAGAAACAAGTTGGATTGCTACTGCCCAAGAGTGGGTTGGAATCATTCTCGGTCGATCTCGCACCCTTTTCAGCCACTCAGGCTGTTGATGTCTCGTTGACCATTGGTGGCACGACCATCGGAAGCAAGAATGTTGGATTCACAACCGATTCGGAGACTTACACCCTGTCCCCGACAGATCTACAGAGTTTGAACACTGAACTTGCCAATGCGACCACATTCTGGGGCGTGGGAAGTGATGTTCAGTATGCCATCGCCACGATTGATGTCCAAGGGACCTCGGGTTCCATTCGGGTGGGGGGTCTCTCGGCCATTCATCGCCCGACAGTTGATTTGTCCTTCTCGGTCGAATCCGCATTCGTCATGTCAATGAATCAAGCGCTGCCCAGCGCTCAGATTCAATCTCAGCATCGTATGGTTCCGTTGACCTTGCAATCGAGTACACCGGGTGCCTTCATTGGAACCATCACAGATTTGGTGACATCAGAAAACGTCCACCTCGATGCCGCCTCTCTGTCGAATTTCACGCAATGGGCTCCCGTCACTCCATCGTGGCAATGGATGGAATTGGGGCTGAATTATTCATGGGGTGATGGGACACCCAGTCATCTATCGGTCAGTGTTGAGACGGACGGTGCCCGCGCGTTCTATGAATTCCCAACCGACGGATCCACATTCTCGATGACGAGAATGGATGGAACTTCTACATCACCGCTCCAGTTCCAAGATGCTAGCGGGGGGGCAATCTTCAATCATGGGAGTAACAATCTGGGGATTATTCTGCCCTTCCAGACCTCTGCGAATCTCGATGATTCTGACCAGTTCAAAGTCAGTGCATCCCTGTACATGGCCGACGGCGCGCCATCTCCACCCCATATCGAAATCTCTGGACAATCAACTTTGGGTGTAGAGAATGATGTCCAAATCATTGACTGGGCCGTTTACAATGAACTTGGCTTCTCGATTCCGCCCTCGATGTCTTATCTGCGTTCCAACAGTCCCATTTCAGTCGTGGTCGAACTTGGATTCCAGAATCTTGTCCAGGATGAAACCAAGAATCCGCGCACTGGTGATGTGCGTATTCATCTGCTGGAAAATGGTGTTGAAAAATTGAATACAATCACGATTGATGAAGGAACGAGTACATTCAATTTCAACACTCAGAATGGAACTGGTAATGCCACGTATTCCATCGAGGTCGAGCCACTTTCGGGACAGGAATTCCACTCTTCGATTGCCATGAATCGCACTTTCACAGTGGATTCACTCAATCCACAGGTCATCCATCAGAACATCGGCCAATTCGACCATCGCCTGCCTTCACCAAACCAGTTGATTCAACTGGAGATTTACGATCGCCCGGTTCTCCCCACCGATCTTAGCCTGATGATTTGGAGAGAATGGATGGAAGATACCAACGTCAATGGAATCATCGATCCCGATGAATTCACCCCGATGCCTCTCCAAATTCCGAACGATTTGACCGTATCTACTGGAAATTACACTTTGCTTCTGGATGATACTGCGGCCGATGATGGTGACTTGGTCGCAGGTTATGTCATCGGAGCAGATCCCGCTGGGAATGCCATCACAGATGGCGGTTCATCGGGAGAGTCCTCGCAACTATTCACCTATCAGGTGCTGCCCGACGGTCCACCCTTGCTCCCTGGACAAGGTGGATTTGCAAATTCACCGGATGGCCGCATGTCCTACCTTCACCCCGGCGTGGACTACGAATTCGGGTTGCACATCATTGAGCCAAATGGCTGGGCGGATATTGGAGAATTGCGAATGCAGTTGGCCAGCAATTCAGTCACAGACACCTTGGCCATCGAATGGTCAGCATCCAATGGACACTGCGATGTTCTCTCAGAACACATCAACGTCGAACGCTGTGGCGTACGGGCATGGTCAGGGGAGTTGACTCCGTTCAATCCAGACCTTGAGTTCTTCATGGAATTCCAACTCAATTGGACCCTCCCACGTGAAGGAGATATGCGCTGGGAACCCTCCATTGAGGTCACGGACCGCAGTGGTCAAGGAGCTTGGCTATCATTGCCTCAACTGCGTTGGCGCTATTCCCCTGATCTTGCGATTGATACCGACGAAATGACCCTGAGCATTGGAACAGGAACATACTCTGAGGAAGGCGCTTGGGTCTCCCCCTCTTCGACGATTGCCTTGACAGGCGGCATCCATTTCCCCGTTACAGGCACCCTTCCCAGTGAGGATTTCAGCGTCAGAGTCCTGTTGGATGGACAGGAATCTCTCATCGAAAGTGCGAACGGGCTTTGGGTCGTTCAACTCTCAGCACCGACAGAATCGGGTTCCTACCCATTGACCGTAGAGATTGCCAACCCTCCAGCAGGTGCGAATGATGTCACCGATACCGCTGCCGCGTTACGATGGATTGTGGTGGACCCTGAAGGCCCAGAAGTGGTCGATGTCCTTGCTCCCAGACTGGACAGCATCCTGCCCATCGATGCTCTGACTGAATTGAAGATTGACATTCAGATTTCAGAGCTGGAACAGATCGATGCCGATAGTCTCGTTCTGCACTGGAAGGTAATCCGTGGAACGGATGCAACCGCAATCCCTCTCGTCTATGGAGAGGCTCCCCTTGTCATCGAGGGTGGGAATCTCGCAGGCCAATCCATCATTGCAGGCGTAACGTTGGATATTTCCGATTCCATACCTGAGGAATACTTCTCTGACAATCTCCGCTTCCACATCTGGGTCGAAGGTCATGATATGGCAGGCAACGCGGTTCAAACCCCTCTAGATACCAATTTGGAGGACAATCCATTCGCCACATGGTCGATTGAACGTAGAGCCGCAGTCTTCGAAGTTGTAGACGGGGACATCACGTACTCCAAATCCGGCGATATCGAGTTTGGTGAGAACGTTATGGTGACCATTGCAGTTCGCAATGAGGGTGAAGTCGACGGCACAGTTCGCTTGTTCCTCACTGAGGTTCATCTCGATGGAACCACCCGTGAATTGACGGCGATTCCACTTGAGGAATTCGTTCCCGCAGGCGAACGTGGCCTAGTCAACATGGAC
>CAXEUI010000088.1:0-5239 GCA_963999335.1 uncultured Candidatus Poseidoniales archaeon | reverse complement strand
GCCACCGTGCTGGCCAACGCCTGCGGGCCGTGCATCGGGCAGTGGCGCCGGGAAGACAACAAGCCCAGCCGTGAAGGTGATCCACCGAAGGTGAATTCGATCATCAGCTCGTTCAACCGGAATTTCCCGCGGCGCAACGACGGCAGTCCGAACACGCTGTCGTTCCTGGCCAGCCCGGAGATGACGGTGGCCTTCGCGCTGGGTGGGCGGCTGTCCTTCAACCCGTTGACCGATCCGATCACGGTCGATGGTGAGCGATTCATGCTGGAAGCGCCGGCGGCGGCGCCCGACGTACCGCCGGACGGGTTCGCCGGACGGCGCCACGGATATTCGGCACCGCCCGAAGACGCGCCCGTCTCTTTACCCGCTTGGAAGCCGAGTGCCTTGTCTCTCATCTGGGCCACTCCGTTGCTCTGCTCGCCGTTAGACCCCGTGCCCGAACATCGCGATGAGCGCGGTCAGATCGGAGGCTTCCTGCCCCGTCTGGCGCGCAGCGGCTCGTGCGACCACTTGGTTGGCGAAATCGAGCTTGAGGACGACCCCGGGGTTGAGCCGAATCATGATTTTTCAAAATGGGATTCAGTCCGATTCAGTCTCATCCCCGACCCTGAAATGCGCGAACCGCTTGAGATGAATCCCGCGCAGGCATCTTCAGAGAATATCATTCGCCACCCCACTGTTGCATGGTTCATGGCACGGACCTGGGATTTCCTCGTTTCTATCGGAATTGACCCTGCGAAAATTCGATTTAGACAGCATGAAGGGACGGAGATGGCTCACTATGCAAGTGATTGCTGGGATGCAGAGATTCACGGGTCCTACGGATGGATTGAGTGTGTTGGAATTGCTCACCGTGGTTGTTACGACTTGGCTGCACACGAATCTGCAACTGGAGATCATAATCTTCGAGCATGGCGACCGTTCGATGAGCCGAAAATCGTCGACAAGACGGTTCTGTCTGGCAAGGGGTCCATCATTGGCCCTTCGTTCAGAGATTTGGCAGGTGCTGTCAATGAAGCACTAGAAGGACTCGAACAGATTCCAGCAGAATTTCCATTTGAATTGTCTCTTGACAATGGGAACCAAGTCATGATTGAAGCTGAAATGGTCGAGGAAAAGAGGATACAGACCACTGAGCATGGTGAATGGTTCCTTCCACATGTCGTCGAGCCTGCATTTGGCATTGACCGAATTCTGTGGCATGTATTGGACCACGCGTACGTTGAAACTGAGAAAGGGGGGGAGGCCTACACAGTATTGCGCTTGGACCCCTCCATTGCTGCGATTGATGTCGCAATCCTTCCGCTCATGGAAAAAGATGGATTGGGAGAGATGGCACACGATATTCATCGACGCATCTGCTCCACCCCAAACCTCGCCTCCTATTACGATGGATCCGGGTCCATTGGACGTAGATATGCTCGAGCAGACGAAGTTGGTGTTCCTTGGGCCGTCACAGTCGACCACGAATCAATGCAGGATGGGACCGTGACCATCCGCCGTCGTGATGATGGGGGACAGGTCCGAATTCAGGTTGATGACCTCGTAGAGACTCTGTCTAAGGGCACCATCTCAAGCCTCTTCTAGTTCTCAATGTTCAAAGGGCGCCGACGTTCGTCCACTGTTGATGGCTGAATCTGGGTCTCACGAGGATTGGACCGAACGATATCGGCCTCAAACCACGCGTGAACTTGAGGGGAATGATACCCAGAGGAAGCGAATCCGCAACTGGCTGACTGCATGGGATAAGGGGGTTCCAGACAAACGTGGAATGTTGCTCACTGGACCCCCGGGTGTCGGCAAAACGAGTTTGGCGACTGCCATTGCAACGGACATGGGGTGGGACGTCATCGAGTTGAATGCCAGCGATCAGCGGAATGCTGCGGCCATTCGCCGTGCATCGACCGGTACGGCCAATCATTTCACCTTCAGCATGGATGGGACATTCAGTTCCTCCTCAAATCGACGCACACTCATCCTCCTCGATGAGGTCGATCATCTATCAGGCACATTCCGACAAGCGAGCGAAGAACGAATCGAAGCCACATTGAGTGCTCGTCTGGACCCGGAGGATGTCACGAATGCGCTGAGTGGAGACAGTGGTGGCAAAGCGGAACTCCTACGATTGCTGGAGAATACCAAACAACCCGTATTGTTGACATGCAATGATCCGATGAGACTCTGGGGGCGGAGGGGGCAATGGCGTTCAACGCGCGACCGATTTTCACGGCTCGCTGAAATTATCGAATTCAACCGAGTCTCGGACAGTGCCTTACGTCGGATTGCAAATCGTGTACTGGTTGCAGAAAGTGTGACAGTCGAGGGGGGTGCTATCGACAGACTCGTCGCTGCAAATCCGGGTGATATACGAGCGATGGTACGTGATTTGCAAGCGATATGCGCATCTTCACCAAATCACATCGATGAACAATCGGTCATCGACCAAATCGAAATGGGTCAGCGCGACCATCAAATCGATTTGTTTCCAGGTCTAGAGAAATTATATCGAACACAAAATTCGAATGAGGCTGCAAAGTTGAGCCTCGTTCTCGACAAAACACCGGACGAATTGGTTGCGTGGGTGTCATGGAACAACGCGTCTGTCATGCGTCAACCGGAGAGTTGGGCACGTGCCTCAAAGACCCTTTCCATCGCAGCTCAATCTCTATTCGTTCGATTCTCTAATCTCGCCTATCGTTCCTACTACTGGGGTGGGAATCTGGGGTCGTTGGCCGCGAGCGTCGCATCGAATGAAAATCGACCGGATCGATTCTCTCTACAATTCCCCACATTCCTGAAACGGGGCAATGAGGCGTGGCGCCGTTCATCCATCGTCGAATGCTTGGCTGAAACATGTGGTGCCAGCCATATGGCGGTGCGCGAAGAGTTGTGGCCAGCACTGCGAGCGATATCCAGTGAAAAAATGGGTGGCGATTCGGAGAATTTTGACATTTCACTCGCCTTTGGATTGTCGGCCAGCGATCACCTAGCCTTGCATGGATTGCGAGCAAATCTGAAGACCAGTAAGGCACTTGCAGAACGATATGAGGAACTGCAAATTGTCAATGCATCGCCAGGGGTGCAAGAAGACATGGCACAGATGACTGAGGATTCAGATGACGGAAATGACTCGGACACGAGGGTGGATTCAGCACAGAAGTCGCTGGACTTCTTCTGATTAATTCTTGGTCTCTTTACGCCATGTACGTGGGTGGAACAGGACGAGGACAGTGAGGAGTTCCAAACGACCAGCCCACATCAGAAGCGATGTGTAGAACAGAGAATACCAATTCAGACCAGCCCATGTCGATGTGGGGCCGAACGCACCCAATGCCGGGCCGGTGTTTCCGAGTGCTGCGAAAATGACAGAAAGAATGGTTTCGAGTGAATGAGTCGGTTCAAAGAAAGCCAACACGACAAGGCTGATCATCGCTAGAGCAGCCCATGTGGATAGCATCCCGATTACGACCCACATGCGTGAATCATCGACCACTTCATCATTCATTCTGACGCTGACGATCGCTCGAGGTTGGACCATTCGATGAATCTCACGCCGGGCTAGAACAAAGGCCAGACGGAGTCGTAGAATCTTCAACCCACCACTCGTAGAGCCAGCAGAAGCACCCACCACCATCAGGAATAGGAGAACGAACAGGGAAAGAACGGGCCAACTTGCGAAATCCGCACTGGCATACCCTGTTGATGTTCCAATCGCAGCCGCTTGGAATGCGCCGTGTCGCAGAGCATCTCCCCACGCCCACCCGGCACTGTGCACGAGATTGATGGCGAAAATCGCCCAAGCTCCTGCGAGAACCATGAGATATACACGCAATTCTTGGTCGTTGATGACCTTGGCGTACTCCTTCAGAAGAAGGAAGTGGAACAATGTGAAATTGATACCTGTAGCGACCATGAAGAAGGTGATGATTCCTTCAACGAGTGGGCTATTGAACGCCATTATTCCACCATCGGTCGTGCCGAATCCACCTGAAGGCATCGTGGTCAAGGAATAATTGATTGCGTTGAACCAACTCAGGTCTGCCCACCACATCAAGAGTATGAACTCAAGAACTGTGAATCCGATGTAGATGCCCCAAAGCGCCTTTGCAGTTTCTTGAAGACGGGGGCGCAAACGACTCAGGGATGGACCCGTCAGTTCGGCGCGAGCAATCGACATGCCACCGCCAAGCGCACGACTCAGTAGCAACATGCCCAGCATGATGATTCCCATGCCACCCAACCATTGGGTCAATGAGCGCCAGAACAAGATTCCGTAGGGTTGGCTGGCTATGCAGTCCTCAACACCCTCGCATCTAGGTGATGCAAAGGGATCGATGGTCGTGGCACCACTGGTTGTGAAGCCAGACATGGACTCAAACCAACTGCGAATCATTCCACCGAGTATCTCCTGTAGTGTACCCCCATCACCATCCCATGTGATGGGCCCATGGAATGTGGGTCCCAACCAAAATGGGAGAGCGCCCACGGCAACAATGAGTGGCCATGAAAGGGCGACGGCAGCGAATGCTTCCCTGTCACGAAGGCGATCAGCCGTATCACGCCTTGTCCCTCTCCAAATCAGGATGCTGCCAACTACAGCAGAGAATATGATCGGGGGCACGAATGACCACAGAATGATGTTCATCTCATCATGCATGATGTAACCAATCGCACCACTGATGGCCAAAGGAACGGTGAGGAGAAGCAGACTCCAGCCAGCCACGAGTCTGATGACATCGTATCGCATTGTCAACGCTCCAGAATCTTCTCGACGGAGGGGACGTCATTTGCAGAGACGAAGAGAATCAATCGATCTCCAACCTTGACGGTCATGTCAGATTTAGGACGGAACATGATTCGAGAACCTTCAGCATTCTCTCGCTCAACGAATGCGATTCGGAAGGAGCCTTTGCGCTCAATCTTCTCAATCGTCTGGCCAAGGCGACTGTGGCCCTTGAATATCGAAGCGCTCATGGCGACGATTTCGGGGACAGAGGGCATCAATTGGTAATGTCCTGGAACGCGGCGATGCACCTGCATCAGAATCGAATCGATGGTGACGCGGCGTTCGGAAACAGCATAGGTCAATCCGATGCGACGAACCACGCGGGCGAGGGCTGAATCATCCAAGACGAGGCCAGTACGCTGAACGCCGAGGTCGGATGCGCGCATGGCGATGGCGATGTTTTCATGATCATTGGACAGTGCAGCGATGGCGATATCGTGCTCGACCAATTCA
>CAXEUI010000087.1:0-5288 GCA_963999335.1 uncultured Candidatus Poseidoniales archaeon | reverse complement strand
TGCAAGTGGTAGTAATACCATTACAATGACTGAAAGCGGAATCAATACTGCAGTTTTCGAATCATTTGATTTGAACGGTGCATCCGAAATCGAAATCATTGCAGGTGCAGCAGGAGATGGCAAGATCGTTTGGGATTATGCAGACAACCCTATTGATATGATTATTACATATGCTGATGCCGACCTCGGCCTAGTCACAGGAAACTGGGTGACAGGCGATTCGGTTTCACTGACAATTACAGATAACGACATGAATTTCAATCCATTAAGTTCTGAAACCCTAGACATTGGCGATGAAACAAGAGTAATCCCAACAATAGTTATGGGTGACCCACTAACCCTTGCTGAAGGATCAAACCCTTGTTTGAATGGTTCAGCACGAGGACATGGTGGAGCAATTCGGTAGTGAAGCAGCAGAGCACGCCTTCATCGAAGCCGAAGTTCAAAGACACGTTATTGATGCTGTGATTCCAGCCGAACTCATCGATGAAAAGACCGATATCATCGTCAATGGAACGGGTCGCTTTGTTCGAGGAGGGCCATATGCCGACGCTGGCTTGACAGGCCGCAAAATCATTGTTGATACATACGGAGGAATGGGAAGACACGGCGGCGGTGCATTCAGTGGAAAGGATCCCTCAAAGGTGGATCGCTCAGGAGCCTATGCATCTCGATGGGCAGCAAAGCACGTGGTAGCCGCAGGTTTGGCTGAATCATGTGAGATTCAACTCGCTTATGCCATCGGGGTTTCTGAGCCCGTCAGCATTCGAGTCATGACCAACGGGAGTGGGGCATCGGGGGTCACAGAGGATGAGATCATCCGTCGAGTCCGGAACACATTCGATTTCAGACCAGGGGCGATGATTCGTGATCTCGGTCTTCTGGCACCGATTTATTCACCGACTGCTGCAGGTGGTCATTTTGGCCGCGAACCGGTGGGCAATACCTTCCCATGGGAGCGTCTGGATGAGACTCGTTTGGCCGCGCTTCGAAATGGTTGAATCTGAGTTTATCGTTGAGAACGCTTACGCGTTCTCCCATCATCCTCAAAGGATGTCGCGAACACGGTATATCGATGTCACACCAGCGACGCCGTTCTCTGGCACTGTGTCTGCTGCTGGTTTCAAGCACTTTTCTGGCCGCCTTTGTCCCCGTCGTCGCTGCAGACAGCCGCATTTTGCTGGATTTATCCGATGACCAAGTCGACCTGATTCAAGGTGACAGTGCGAACGTCACTCTAACCATCGAGAACAATGACACCTCCATTCACGATTTTGACCTTGCAGTCGACGATTCGATGACCGCTTCAGTCTGGAACGTCACCCTTGCTGACGAGACGCTGTCCACGGTCCTGCCCACCTTCTCGGTGACCACCACAATCATCGTTCATCTCGCTGCAGATGCCGAATTGTCCGACAGTGGAACCGTCGATATCAGCGTGGCCCAGTCGGGCACCAACATCTCGACCACCATTACCCTCTATCTCTCGGTCACTCCATCCTATCTGCCGGATATCGAACATACAGCCGTTGGAGACGATGGGCTGCTCGGCATCGAAGTCGGGGAATTAATCGATGTCGATGTCCCCATCTCAAACCTCGGTTCCTCGCTCGACCACATCGTCCTTGCTGTGGATGAGACCGCGGATCTCAGCGAATTCTGGGCCAATTGGTCCGGTGGTGGAAACAATTCCGGTGGCAACAATTCAGGCAACAATTCAGGCAACAATACCGGTGGAAACAACTCAGGGAACAATACTGGAAATAACACTGGAAACAACACCGGGAACGGAACCACCGGACCCACCGAACTCTTTGCCTCCCTATCGGCGGTCTCAACGAATGTGACCGCTGTCCTTGAAACTGTGAATGTGACCGCCAATCTCAGTTATGTGGTCGATTGGACCCTTCAACAGAACGGTTCCATTTTCCCTCATGATGTCGGGTTGTACAATTGGACCAGCAACGGGACCAATCATTCCTGGACACAGACTTGGAATGTCAGCGCTGGGGAATGGTGCATCTCAGCCACCCTGACCGAGAATATCTCAACCATCGCCAATGCCACGACGTGTATGACCGTCAGCAGTGGGGGCAGTGGCGGGAACGGGACTGGCATGGGTCGCGCGGTTCCTGCTGGCTGGGAGGTGCGATGGCTGGACTCAACGCTTGAGAATATGAGTGCCGGCGAGAGTCGAATGGGTACACTGCGAGTCAGTGTGCCCAACGGCGAAGCGCCGGGTGATTACGGCTTCTTGCTCTCTGCCGGATCAGCGATGGGCAATTTCACTGTCTCAGAAACGATTGTCGTCCGTGTCAACGGCACGCACAATCTGACGATCTCAGCGAATGATTCGACCACCAATTGGTTGCCCAACGGGACCGACATGGTCGTTTTCGATGTCCACAATGCGGGCACCTCCGAGGCCGAATCTCTCTATTCGATCTCTACAACAGGTGTCTGTACCTCCAGTTTGGACGCGACAGAAGCTGATGGGGACCGCCTGTCCTCCGAAGACAATGAACTCGTGGCCGCGAATGTGAGCATTGATGTGGACGCCAGTGAAGGTGAAACCTGTGATCTCACCTTCTCAGTCTGGGACGAGATTGGCGAAGTGGGTTATTCCCATGTTCACATGCTCACCGTCGGAGCAGCGCATGGCCTTGCTGTGGTCAGCAATGAAGCCGTCACGCTGACCCCCGGTGGCTCCGCATCGGGCATGGTCACCATCCGCAATACGGGGACGGAGTCCACTGACATCCGCCTTACGGCAACTTCCCCGGATCTGACAATTGATACAACCTCTACGTTCGTGACCGTCGAATCAGGCGAGACTGTCGATTTGAGTTGGTCCACCTCAGTGGTATCAGATACTCCGTTGGTCGGCAACCAATCGTTCGCCTTCAGCGCCGAGACTCAAGACGCCTCGTCAACATTGAATTTCACGGGAACGATCACCATTCTCCCTTGGTCCTCGATTTGGATGACTGGGCCTCTGGGTGGCGCATTCGATGTCGGCGCGGATGCACCGGCCACGGTTGATTTCACGATGACCAATGACGGCACCGGCGCAGCCAATGTATCGCTCGATTGGAGTGGCGCTCCGCAGGGCTTCACCATCACGGTCAGCCCCAGTACGTCGGTTGCGCCCAACGGAAACAATTCGATCCTATCGATGACGGTCGAGATTGATGACGACATCGCTTCCGGCATCTACACCTTCACCATCCTCGCCATGCATCCCGACGACGGCTCCACCTGGGATTCCCTGAGCATCGATGCTCAAGTGGATCAACGGGCTGAAGTTCGACTGCTCGTTGCTGGTGATTCACTGCCGGTTGCAAGTGGTGCGGATTCGGTGTTCACCGCTACGGTCATCAACGACGGCAACGAACCGGACACCTTTGCCATCACGTTGGCGGGGGCCGCTGGATTTGAGGTCGGAATCAGCCCTCAAACCCTGACCCTGACATCAGGCGAGAGTGGCGAAGTCAACATCACTCTCCGTCGAACGGGCGCCATCGACGACGTCACACTGACTTTGGTCGTTGAAAGTGAGAATGATGATGCAGTGAACGATTCGTTGTCCCTGTATGCCACCGTTCCTTCCGTGTCGGTCCAAGCGACCGTCACCACCAATGTCGCCTCGATGGCGGCTGAAGGTAGTGCAAGCCTCACCCTGTTCCTGTCCAATCTGGGAGAGGCTGAAGACACTCTGTTGGTGACCGGCCCATCTGGATTCATGTGCGACCATCCAGCACAGACCACACTCGCTGCAGGGGCCGCCGCGGAAAGCCATGCAGTCACCTGTACAGCCAGCAGCACGCTGCTTGCTGGAACGCATACAATCGCCTTCACAGCGACCTCACTCTCCGATTCGAGCGTGAATTCAACCGATTCTGTCGACATCGCCATCGAACCACACCGCAATGCCGACGGCGGACCGATGCTAGTGGTATCGATGACCGGTGATGATTGGTCACTCCCATGGAACAGTTCTGCGACCTACACGGTGACCATTCGAAACGATGGCAATGAGCAGGTGTCCGGTTTCCTCCACCTTGCGGGAGAATATGCACAGGATCTCTATCCGGACTGGAATCTTGTTGATGAGAATCAAACGGTGAGTGTATTCTATGTGGCTCCACGGGGTGTCTCCACCTATTCATTGACACTCCGGCCCAATGGTGAACCCACCATCGGCAGTGTGGACATTCGAATTGAAGCCAGTGGAACTCTGGCCGATGGACAAGGATTCTCTGTGAGCAGTCCATCGACCACGCTGACCGTTGAATTTGACGACCCCCCACCCAAGGAGGCTGAACTCTGGGACGGCGGCCCGATGGTGAATGCGGCGAACCTCGCCATCGCCATGCTTTCGGGCTGGATATTCGCAGGCCTGCTCGTCATGTGGATGCGCTTTAGTTCCAAATCCCGTGCCAAGAAGAGCACCCAAGATGCATGGGATGACGCCATGGAAGAGGAGAACAAGAATGCCGACCTCAAACACGGTGAGATTCGTGGAGATGAAGACGGAACCGCCCGCTGTCATGCATGTGATTCACGCATTCGTCTGCCCACGGACAAAGACGCGCCATTCCGATTCAAGTGTCCGACCTGTGAAGAGATGAACCGGGTCATGCCTCCTCGAGAAGAGGACTGATTCAGGTTCGTTCTGCAATCAGCAGGAATGCGGTGTGTCCCATCGGTGTGTTTCCGGGTCGCACCCCGCCGCGGCTGGCTTTCGTCCAGACGCGTTCCATCATCTCACCCGCCCAATCGATGGACAGGCCTGCCTCCTCACAGGCATTCCAAGCTTTCTCGAATTGGGTTGAGACGGGGCAATAACAAGCAATCTTCCCCCCATATCGAAGTTTCTTCGCCAGAGTAGCAATGACCGGCCATGGTTCGGGAAGATCCAGGATGATGGCATCGAAATCTTCGACGATTCCATCGAACGATGTTTCTGCTACATCCCCCTCCAATAGAACCCAAGTGGGGAATTCTCGCAACGAACCGGCCGCCCGTTGCATGTTCTCCCGCCCGACTTCGGCATGTTCGGGTCGATTCTCCACTGAAACCAGTGTGCCACTCCCACCGAGAACGTTGGCGATGTGAAGTGCCAACCCACCTGAGCCGTGACCGGCTTCAAGGACACGCTGACCGACTCCAATCCCCATCCATGCGATGAGAAATCCAGCATCTTTCGGATTGATGATCTGTGCTCGGCGCTTCATGCCTTTGCGCAGTTCTGGAAGTCCGACTTCGACTCGGGTCAGTACCTTTTG
>CAXEUI010000086.1:0-5367 GCA_963999335.1 uncultured Candidatus Poseidoniales archaeon | reverse complement strand
CTGGTACAGAAGAGGCGCATCCCGGTAGGAGCGGGCATACGCATATCCTCCCCATACGAGGTCTCCATTCACAAACGTGCCGTCCACAAAGGCATACCGGAGGAGGCGGTCATAGCTATCGCGGTCAGGGCCATCCTGAAGGAATCTAACCGTCTTCCCCTCCACAAGCTCCTTGTTACGATCCGAAGCCTCAGGCCCATAACATTCCACTGGCTTGCTAGGGTGAACAGTCTCGGGTGTGTCTATACCTAGGTAGCGCACTCGTTCCCCGTTCTCTAACTCCACGGTATCTCCATCTATGACCCTGACCACTAATGCATCCTCAAATGTTCCTGATTCAGTACTCCCACAGCCAACTATGCTGACTAAAGCACTAGCCAATGCCAGAGCCAAAATCAGGTATTTAACGCTGAATCTCAAGCTGGTCACCATTGCGGGCTATTATCTCTGGTTTGCCCTTGTAGCTTTCTATCAGGCCAGTAGCACAGACTTCCTTGCCCTTATAGTAGGTCTGGGGATTACTGGGGAGGGCTCCCCTGTCGCTTCCCCATATGACCACTACCAGAGTGTGGTCAGGATAATCACGGTCAAAGTTCAAGAAAGTGGGCTTCCCATTGCTACCGGTAGCGTATCTTGTGTCGACTACGGGACCACATAGCGTTCCCCGTTCTCCTACGTGGTTTGCTGCATCCATACTGGACCAGGATACCGATGTGGCCTGTCTGGGGACAGAGGTTGCAGCAGGGGTGGGAGTGGCTTCACCACAAGCTACGAGCAGCAACGTAAGCACTGGCAGTAGCGGCAGTAGTAGCAGTAGTGGCAGTAGTAGCAGTAGATGCAGCCTCTTCTTTTGCCTTAGGTTGTGGCCTTGCTGCTTGAAGTCTTGATTCTTCTTCAAGACGCATATTCCGATGCACTGGATGGCAATGATGGAATCATCATTACTGCAGGCGACCTTGTTCTATTGGACAGCGCAACCATTTCATCTGGGAATTACACATGTGTATTGACCGTCGATGGAGGGGATGTTATTGTCGAATCCAACGAAACGGACAACACGATGACATCTGAACCGTTTGAAATCATCAACTATGATGAGATGTATGCTGACGACCTGGATCGAGACGGTGTCCTCAATGATGTCGATGCTTGTCCAAACACGCCTGGCGACTCGACCATGGATCGCCTCGGCTGTCAGGATGCAGATGGTGATGGTTACTCCAATGGTGGAGACGTGTTCATCTACGAGGCAACCCAGTGGAACGACACCGATGGTGATGGCTTCGGTGACAACAACGCACCAGACGACTACAATGGCGACGATTGTCCCAACGAACCCGGAATCCTGTCAGGAACCAACGGAACGGGCTGCCCAATTTGGGATGCTGACACAGATATGGACGGTATCAGTGATCAGAATGACGCATGCCCCGGGACTGAAGCAGGTGTTTCTGTGGATGCTCTAGGCTGCCCCCTGGTCCTTGCAGACGATGACGGGGATGGCATTCCAAATCTCTTGGACCAGTGTCCAAACACACCCGCAGGAACCCAAGTTGGGATTCTTGGCTGTATCGACTCGGATGGTGACGGAATCGATGACTTCGCGGATTACTGTCTGAACACACCTGCGGGTGCTGAAATCGATGAGACGGGCTGCTCTACAGAAGAAACACCGGCTGAACCCACCGGCGACCCGGCCAACCCCGGGACGCCTGATACAGGAGACGGCGACGACCAATCCGGGGATACGGAAAGTACCAGTGGTGATGATTCGGATATGATGCTGTACATCATGATTGCAGCCGGCGTCGTCTTATTCCTAGTGGTTATTCTCGGTCTCACTCTGGTCTTGCGTTCAAGAGGCGGCAATAGTGACCCCTCCGAGCAAGCTTGGGCGTCGGCAATCAGTCCTGAGCAGCAGGCGTACGAGCAACAGTTGATCGGTATGGGATACACCGCCGAACAGGCCAGAGCCTATGCCAGCCAATACTTCCAGAATTGAGAGTCATCGACCTTCAAAGAAGACCCCTGCATGGTAGAGTCCCCCCGTAGGGGGGAATATACAGTTTGAACCATAGCGGAGCGGTTATGAAGGGGGAGCAGGTCGGCGGGACGCTTGAGGTGCTCAATAGATGGCTCGTATGCACAGTCCCGGTCGTGGAAAGAGCGGCTCGACCAAGCCCCTTGTCGACAAGGCGCCCGAATGGTCGAACACCGATCCCAAAGCCGTCACTGAACTGATTCTTTCTCTGGCTGCGGAGGGCCACACCACCGCTGCCATCGGCACCATTCTCCGTGACCAGCATGCAGTTCCTGATGCCCGCCTCGTCGTCGGCAAGCGAATCGGCCAGGTCCTTGCCGAGAATGACATTTCAGCCAAGTATCCTGAGGATATGATGAGTCTGATGCGCCGCGCCCTGCGCCTCATCAATCACCTTGACTCAAATCGCAAGGATCGCCACAATTCACGCCAACTTGAGTTGACAGAGAGCAAGATTCGCCGTTTGGCTCGCTACTACCAAGGCCACGGTCTACTGGATACAGAATGGGCCTACAAGCGTGACGAACTTCGCCTCATGGTCGAGTAATCTTCTCTTGCCGTCGTGGTCAGGTCTTTGAACCGCAAGTGGAACCACAACTCCGCTACACATGTCTTTGCTCGATCTTCCTGCCTTCACCACAGCATCACCTGTATTGCGTGAAGCGGCTCTCAAATTGCGAACGACAGAGTCCACTCTGACAATCGCTGCACCTCTCGATGAGCACGGAATTTTCGCTTCTACCTTACTTGAAGCGGCACTGTTGGATGCTGGAATTCCCTATCAACGGCGTTTGAGAGAGAATCCAACACCTGCGAATGGTCCGAGCATTGTAATCGATTCAGCACCGGTGTCACAACTCCAATCCATCTCTACAGGGCCCTTGTGCATCCATCTTGCCCCGCTGGAAGTTGAAGCTCTGGTTGCCAGTGGTGGCGATTCTCGTCGGGGGGTGCTCTCATCGGTCGCCCTTGCTGCTGCACTGGGAAATTCCATTGCCCCATCTGGGGCCCTCTCCCGCCTTCTGATGCCTTGGATATTGGCCGGAAATTGGCTTTCAGAAGGCCTTGAGCATACCTATGATCCCGTGTACACTGTTCTTCGTGATTATCTTTCGAATGAGGGTCATATCCGGGTGGTGCCGATGCCCGAAGTCCCGGATGTCAATCCCGAGAGTCTATCGGGAATCGATGTGGTGGCGCTCGCTGCTGTTCGTGATCGTTGGGGTCAACTTGACCTTGAAGGCCGTGCTCAATCCTTGTCGCATTTACTGAAACCTCTTCTGGATGCGGAATTGCCTTCAACGGCCCGTCTTGAGGAACTGGGCTGGCACCGTGTCATGGCGGCTGGATGGGAGAGGGATCTGGCCAGTCAATTGTCTTCTTTCACCAAGTCATGGAGAGACAACCCTTCTGGCCGCCGCAGTCAAGCCAGTGATACCATTGACTGCCTGCTGAGAACCGGCCAGATGCCTTAACCTTCAATTCGTAGGTTTCTTCCACAACCACCGCACGGAATACGGACCGGGCGTTCGGTTGTTTCCACTGGATTTGAAGTATTACAAGCAGGACAATCCACCGTCGGAATTTCTCTGGACAATGCCTTTTCATAGTCATCTGAGAGCGACTCTTCTCCAAGCGCCCAATCGTTCTCATGACGTGGTGAGATAATGGCCAAAGGCATCATCAACACTGCACAAGCGGTCGCGATTCCCATGACGAATGTTGGAGGTAGAGCCGAAAGCGCATACACATAACTCATCATGCCAGTAAAGGCAATCGATGAGGTACCTACAATCCATCTTGAACGGTTTTCTGTCAATCGAAGTCCAATTACAATTCCTCCAACCAGCAGCAGTATGGTCGAAAGCAAGGTCACGAATGGTGAGAATAGCGCATTTGCAGCCACAGCATATTCAACCTCGAATTTGTCATCGTCCGAAAGTCCATCCGCCTCGAGTGTGACCACTTCTGCCAAGCCGACTCGATAGTGAGTCACACTCACGTCCTCAGGAAGATCTTCCTTGAGGACTTTGTATAGTCCTGAGAACGCACTTGTGGTTAGTTTGACAGTCAAATCGACCGAGGGGTCTCCATTCATCGTCCAAATGCCATTTCCGAGTTGAGGACGAATGAAATCAGAAATAAGCAGAAACCGCTCTTGCCCAGTCAATGCTAGGACAACATCAATTCGGATTCGCATGGGGGCATCATCGATGCCTGAAACTCCCATGAGATCAATCACCACTTCAGGATTCATATCGAAGAGATCAGCCTCAAACAATCCATTGGGATTCAGAGCCAAGCCCGTGTTTCCCAAGAACAATTCAAGATTGCGTGTACTGCTGTCGATGTGATTCAACAGTGCTTCCCTTTCTGTCTGATCCACCTTGCCATTCTCTCTGAGATCCGATGCAACGGCGTAACCTTGGACTTGGGTGAACAAATGATCTGAGGGCAACGAAGTATTGCCAATGTTGTCCATGCCCCAACGCAACCAGGAGGCCATCGACCCTTCAATTTCAAACTCAACCGTACGCGTGATGTGGGATCCATCGTACTTCACCTCAATATTGACATCCAGTCGACTGTTCACTGCTCTCGCGGGTTCGCCGAAATGGTAACTTTGACTTCCTCCACCTTCTTCAAATGTGATATCATGATTGCGGCCGGTTGTCAAGGGGATGTCGCCGGCATTCAACCAAATGGACAGATTGATTAGATAATTTCCATCCGTTGGGTTCGACCCCGGATTCCAAACGAACGGCACTTCGACACCTCCAGACACGATGCTGGGTGAGCGAACATCGGAAATGACGATGCCACCTACCTTGAACTCGAATTCTTCCAATGAAGACCACATGCGCTCGCCAAAGCCGGATCTCAAGATGACAGGGAAGAATACTTCTTCTCCGACCACCAAGGCATTCGGCATTTCAATCGTCACCAACGGTAGGGTTGCGCGCAACGCACTTTCTGTATCCTCACCCCACACAAATCGAATCGATGATTCGTCACCCGGCTGGGTGAACAGAATGCTCCTCACAGCAAAGGTCACCTCAATCACATCGTTCAAACTGATCGCGACCTGCGGAATATCAATGTCAATCCCGACAACATCATTTCCAGACATGAACGCTCCAGGGGTGCCGCTTTCCGCGGTGTAGAGATTATTTCCAATCAACACATCAACGGTCGCGTTCGCATAAACTCCAGCCGCATTCTCGACTTCGTAGGCGATATTGAATCTCCAAGTCGATTCTGGCAGCGTCGCACTTTGTTTCCAGACGATGCTCCACGTGGCGATTTCCTCAGTACCCTGTGCAGAT
>CAXEUI010000085.1:0-5435 GCA_963999335.1 uncultured Candidatus Poseidoniales archaeon | reverse complement strand
CGAATGACTCACCAGAAATGCGCATCATGCAATTCAATCTCGAGTTGCGTAACGCCTTTGGTCGCGAAGATATCGACGAGGTCACTCTGGTGATGATCAAACCTGACACCACAATCGCCTTCACCCACACTTTTGATGATGAAGAGTTGGTGACCGACAACAATGCCCTACGTGCCCAGTACAACTGGACCTATCCGGGTGGTCTGGAATCGGGCGATTACGAACTGGACTTGGACGTAGAGAACATCCAAGGGAAATCCTTCACCATCGACCATCCGACGGTTCGAATGAGCGACTATGGCGTAGCGCTCACGCATGGAAGCGGGCGTGTCGTCGAGTACATTGCCCCCAGTTCGACCACCCCGGTCAACCTTGACCTGCGTCACGTCGGCGCCAGTGGAAATGCCTACAATCTCACAGTCGAGTTGGCCGTATTGACCAACTTGGGTTCAAATTGGATTGTCGAGTTCGATCGTGCAGACCGAATCTACAGTCTCTCTGGAGGCGGCCAGGTCGCTCACCCGACCCTGCTTCTGACCGCACCTGATGACCTGTCGGGCTCACCGGATACTCTCGATATCCGCGCGGTCGCATACGACTCGGAGTCGGTGTTGGTTCACCAGACCACATTGCAGTTGGATTTGGAGAAGCTCGACACATACGCGCCACCCATGGTCAGTCTCTGGCCCGAGGCCCACGACAACCAGTATGCGAACAGTACAGGCGCGCTTGACATTGACGAAAACATCCATCGCTACGTTGAGGACGGCGTATTCACCACGTTCTACCTTGAGATATTCAATACTGGATTCGACACGGATCAGTTCAGAATAGATGTCAAGCAGGATTCCAATGCGAATATGCGATTCTGGGACAACGATACCGGCCAACGGATCGAAGAGGATGAAGGCGATGGCACATTCCACACCAGCAGTCTAGACCGACACACGACGCAGACCATCCGTTTGCAAGTCAAACCTTCGACATCTCGCGATGATCCCGACAGTGGACTCATCGAATTCGAGATTATCAGTCTCGGCAATTCGACCCAGAAGGCCCGCATTGCATTCACAATTCAGCGCACCTTCGGCATTCAAGCGCAGGTTGTCTACGATTGTGATGCCACACCGTTCGGTCACGTCGATGCGGACATCTGTCTCAACAGTGCGACGAAGATATCTTTCGACATCGAAGTCACCAATACGATGACTGAAGGAGACACTGTCACCGATTGGCTCATCGTCAACCCCAAGGATCTCGATCGCAATACCGACGATGAATTGTACCCTGAAGCCAACCCCAAGTATGGACTGTGGCAATATGACATCACCGACAACAATGGCGACCCTTCTCCTCGGGTTCAATTGGCCCCTGGTGATACTGAAATGGTGAATCTCGACATCACACTCACAAGTCAGGTTTCCGAAGGCAATCACACGATATATCTCCGCGTGCGCGAGGACATCTCCGACTTGTCGATTGCCCGATATTTCGACCTCCCCCTCACGATTTTGATTGGCAAAGATGACCCACAACTTTCGATTCATCAGATTTCACAAATTCATGCCGTTAAACCCGGGGATGTACTTGAAATCACAATGAAGGTCAAGAACGAGGGCAATAGCGATACAATGGTGCTCTTGGGGGCGGATGCTACGAATGGTTGGACAGCATCAGCAGCCAATTTCACATCGGGTGCTCAACTCATCTCCGTACCCGCTTTCAAAGAAGTGGATTTCTTGGTGACAATCATCGTCGGCGATGACTCGATGAATGGCGACGATGTCCCCATTGTCATTACCGCGAAGCCTCTCGCGGAGGATGATTCCTGGCCAGATGAATATACAGCGAAAAAGACCATCACCGTTCAGGTTGCAATCACCGATCCAATCGGCATCATTCTCAATGAATTGCAGAACCCTCGTCTCGCCACTCTTGCCATTGGATTGGGCATCATCATCCTGCTCGTAGCGGCGGTCACCGGACGCAGAAATCGCATTGAGTACATCGATGTCTGGGTTGACGATGATGAATTCGATGATGACGAAGAAATGGAATTACCAGACTTGGTCAGTGCCGAAGAAGACGATTCTTATGATGAGGAAGATATCGAACTCGTCGACCTCGATTGACCTCTTCTCGCGACAAGACCCTCCTTAGGAGGGTCGCACTCTGTCCGAACGTCGCTCCATTTGCCTTAATACCCTGATGGGCACGGAGATAACTGGGTTCAGCCATGTCTACGCACGTATCTCCTTCCACCGCCGCCTCCAGAACCCCTCTACGAATGCAGCGATATCGAGCCTTGGGTTTGACCTGCCTGATGATTTTCTCCACCCTGGCTGCTTTCCAATATTCAGCATGGGAAGCTGCAGCGAGCAATGATCAGGACGGTGACGGGCTCACGATGGGCCTCGAATTCCTGCTCAATACACAACCACAGGATTGGGACAGCGACAATGACGGCCTGCCAGACGGTTGGGAGTATCAGTATGGATTGGATCCTCTTGATGCTTCCAGTCTAGGAAATGATGGTGCCTCAGGTGACCCTGATGGTGATGGCTTGACCAACCTACAGGAGTACACCTACCTCGAACCCGCCAGTTGGGATCTGGCCAGCACTGCCAATCTTCTCGACAACGGTGTTTGGTGGAATGGAACCGTCCCCGTTCGTGATTGGGATGAAGAGACAGCGATGCAAGCAACGCCGGGCCAAGGCTCCGATGGGACTGATGAAGATCCCATGGGTGACATCTGCAACGATAACATCGACAATGACTACGATGGACTTGTTGATTCCGCGGACCCCGACAATGACGGCGATTCGAACTGTGGAAGCGATGATGACGATGGTGACGGGTTAATCGATGAGGATCCCGATGGCTGGGATACTGATAACGACGGCATGCCCGATGGTTGGGAAGTGGCCAACAACCTGAATGCGACCAGCCCATCCAACGCCGATGGGATGTTTGGGGACCCCGACGGTGACGGTCTTATCAACATCTACGAATACATGAATCCATCTTGGGACACCAGTTCGAACGGTGTCGATTATTTCCAGCCCGGTCCGGCCGGCAGTGGCCGAACTGAAACCATTTCTCCTTGCAACCCTGTCCTTGCCATTGGACCTGGCGGATGCCTCACATTGACCGCAGAGGTCGATGGTGTATTTTCCACCAATCCAATGCAGCCTGATACCGATGGTGATGGACTCAACGATTCATACGAAGCCCTGGTTCTGCTCACCGACCCGACCGATATTGATACCGATAGTGACGGCATCAACGACGGTGTTGAGGTTGGAGGCATGTATGGAAATCCTCCTCAGGCCAGCGACCCCCGTGACAATAACACAGACGACGATTTGCTGGACGACGGCGATGAGGACAAGAATGGAAATGGTCAGATAGATCTCAATGAAACAGACCCCACACGCCGTGAAGATGCAGGCGATTTCGACAATGATGGCATTGAGAATTGGGAAGAGAACCTCAGCTGTACCATGTGGAATGTTTACGATACTGACTTTGGTGGAATCGGTGACGGAGATGAGCGCAATTGGTCACATGGCACCGATCCCTGTGATTCCATGATTGATTTTTCATCTCTGATTTCAGGCTACAGCAGTTCTTTGCAGCGTCTCACGCTTGCCAATGCGTCGGGCTTCAATCCGAATGGCGGGACCGGCTTTTACAATGATTCAAGTGGCCAGCATACTTCATTCGCCTACGCTTCTGCCAACTCGAATATTCTCTTTGGCGTGGCTCTTCAACCACCCGCTGGTACCACCGATGCGGTGAGTCGCAATGGTTCATGGTGTCACTACGATGCCATCAATTCAGGTACGATCGGAACCACTCAGCGTCATTGTGATGATGATTATGAGGATACAGATGGTGATGGCCTTGCAGACTGGGAAGAGTTGCTCGGGACTTGGGGATTCACATCTTTGCCCACACAGGTAGATTCCGATGGCGATGGTGTCAGTGATTACGACGAAGTCATGGGTGGTACTGATCCCATGGAACCCTGTGATAACAATCTGGACACGGATGGCGACCTATTGAATAATTATTTTGAAAACAATACAGGCTGTCATTTGGATTTCATCCCTGGAATCATTGGCAATGGCAGTCAAGATACGTATGTCACAAATTGGCTCAATCCTGATACGGATGCCGGTGGTGTTTGGGATGGTCAGGAATATCTTGATGGCACCAATCCGCAGGATGACCCCAGTGATGATCAGAACCCCATCGATACCGATGGTGATGGCATTCCCGACAGTGTCGAGAACATCACAGGTACAGACTGGAGAGACCCCGATACCGATGGCGGTGGAATGATTGATGGCGAAGAATGCCCACCTCCGATGTGGATTTTCAACTGTCAAGGTGGACAATTCGACCCTTGGAATCCAGCCGATGACGTCGTTCAGAACGAGATTATCTTCTACGCCAACAATACAACCTTCGGAGTGAACAACTCACTCGACCGTTACTGGCGCGTGCATACCTTCGATGCGTATACTGGGGCTGCCTACGGAAAGAACACTTCAACACAAATATGGACACCGATGTCAAACGGCTTCACAGATGACCAATGGATAGCGGACAACAGTTTCCGCGACTCAACTGAGTCTTGGGGCATCCAATTCTTGAATCCTGTGACCAACGCCAACCTTGCGCACCCGTATGCAACAACAGGTGTCTTGGGCTGGGCCGACCCGCTTGCCAATCTGAGCCATGGGAATATCACACATGACATCATGGTTGAAGATGCCAGTGTGGTCGGTCTGTTTCTTGATGCTCCTGAGATTTCGTATGACTCCAGTGAGTTGGCAAATTCGATTCCTTACGCGGGCGCGGGGAATTATGCTCTGGACCTGCCTCCTGAATTCACCGATTCGGCTCACCACTACTCTGAAGTTCGCAACATCACATCCGCCGTCATCAATCAGGCGGCATGTGCTCCGACGTGCAGTGCATATGACAAGGCGATTGCCTTGCAAGATTTCCTCTTGAATGGAAATGGTTCCACCGAGTATCTCCTCAACTTCGATGGCAGTGGATTGCCGATGCAAGAGGATTTGAGCCATTGGCTGCTTGTGGCTGTAAAGGAAGGCCGTTGCACTGAATTCGCGACTGCATTCACCACCATGCTCCGCCTGGCCGGATTGCCGGCTCGAAAGGTTACTGGATTTCACGGTGGATATTGGAATGGACAGGGCTACACCGTCGCCGGTGCACACTCTGACGCATGGTCTGAAGTGCACCTACAGACCAACCCTGCTGGCAATTCCTTGGATATGGGGTGGATTCCTCTGGATCCCTGCCCAGCTGCTGCATCCACTCAGGTCGTCAATGAGACATGGGGTCCGTTCACAATTCACCGTGATCACACGACCGGCGACATCTGGCTGAATGGCACCT
>CAXEUI010000084.1:0-5469 GCA_963999335.1 uncultured Candidatus Poseidoniales archaeon | reverse complement strand
CGATTAGGCACTCTTCAGAGCCATCAGTTGAGCAATCGAAGGTGTTGTCACCCACGCTCAACTTGAACACGACGAACGCCCAGTTTAGGTCGTCCTCAGCGTGCTGCCAACGAACGCTAATCAAAGCGTCGTCGTCTGCATTGCTTGTCATTGCGGCTGCGTCGTCAGCAGTGTAGCTGTTGCGCGTGCCGCTCTCGGGCTGATCTGCAGCGAGGCTGTTTGCCCACACGTACAGAACACCAGCCAAAACCACTGTGATTGCGACCATTAGGATGGTTGCGATAACAGGGCTGACTGCCTGCTCGTTCTTCATATCATTCTTCATTTCAATGTCCTCCATTTCCCCAGCGGGGATGGCTCTGCCACAGTCCTCATCGGTATTAAGGTTCCCACCGCGTAGAATCGTATTAGTTGTAATTTAATCAGTGTACTGCGTGCTATTTTGAACTAGTACAAACGATTTGTGAACCTATTTTATTACATTCACGAATACGAGAATAACAACATTTCAAAGAATGAGCGAATCGCATTAATCCTGATTCAGCCTATAGGCCATGGGTCGTTAGGTGAACAGGGGCGAGAGACGCAGCGTAGAGGGGATGGGATGCACTCGACGAGTAATCAATCGACCCTGTTCAAATCAAGGCTGCACTCGCAGTCGTATAATCATTCCCAAATCCCCCTTTAGAGGCAGAATGGGGGATTATCAGCCATTCATTCGATTGTTAGAACTTCTGCGCCACCATCAGTAATCCAAACTGTGTGTTCATATTGACCGATTAGGCCCCCATCTGAACACCGAAGGGCATGGTATGTTTCCAAGAAGCGAATGCTGATCAATTTCTTGACCAGCGCATTCCATTTGCGTATTCGACTTTCCTCGTTTTCTTGTGGAAATGGTTTCTCCATCAATGGAAATGCCCATCGCTCAGCAAAGGGAAGCGTCACATATCGCTCTTCCAGATAGTGTGCCAAACGAGCTCCGAGCGGTTTCAGTTTCTTCTTTGCAACCGCCTTTCGGATTGAGACATCTCCCGTGACTCGGTAGATGTTCGATGAATGACGAGGTGGGATGTTTTCGATCATGCCCGATTCCCCAGTCGTATTGAATGGTTCAATGGCAAAAATTCCTCCAAGCGGAACCGTCCCCTTGAATCCAGGATTGTCTGCACCGCACGCATAGGATGGCACAGAGGTGCCCGCGTGCAGGTTGTACACTTCCAATTGATGACCACAGAGATTCCGAATCGGTTCAAAGCCCGCATCGATTGCAACTTGCTCTGCTGCAGCGCCGACTTTGTGCCAAGGTGTACCTGGATGCATTTGTTCGATTGATGCATCCCTTGCTTCCTTGGCTGCTCGAATCTGATCGGTGTGTTTGCCACCATTGCCCACTTCAACGGTCATGGCATTGTCTGCGATGGCACCATGAATGTGAACGCCGATATCCAGTTTGACCAAGTCACCTTTTTTGAAAACGAGTTCATCACCCCAACCCTCCGGTGGCGTCAGTAGATGATCGGTTGTGTAATGTGCTGCGATATCATTGACTGAAATCGTACATGGAAATGCAGGTTTTCCACCGTGACGATGAATGTATCGTTCTGTAGATTCAATGACATCGTGCCATGTTGCTCCTACCTTGATTTCATCTTTCATGGCTTCAAGTGCCCTGCGTGCGACGTGACCAGCATCTCGCCAGTGCTTCATGTCCTCTGCATCGACCATGCTTGAATCTCCTCTGCGCTCACCTTTCCTACTCTGATGATGGTCCAATCGGCGTCTTGCGACGCGTCCCCGGAGACGTTCCATCTAATCAAGGTACTCGGTGCCCCACCCACACACTTCCCTGGAAAAGCAGCACTCTTTGGAAGATTGAGAATCTCGGCTGCAGTTTCGCAATCTGCAACGGGTTCATCTCCACTGAGGTTGGCACTGGTTGCCGTGAGTGGTCCTGTCACGGCAATCAATTCCCTCGCGCGTGCGTCCGCGAGCACGCGCACAGCGACGGCGTCCCCCCCCAATCTATCATCGAGTGTTTCAAGAGCGGGAAGAATCAATGTCAACGAACCCGATGGAAAAGCGCCAAGAATCTCATGTGCAATATCTGGAATCTCGACAATTTCCTCGGCTTGTTCTAAACTACAGACACCGAGACTGACGATTTTGGATTCAGAACGATTTTTCAGTTCAAAGAGAGAATCCAGTGCCTCGGTTTGGGGTAAACAACCCAATGCAGGAAGGGTGGATGTGGGATAGATGATTGGCAACCCTTGTCGAACGCGTTCAACAATACCAATCGGCAGTCCGCCCTCGTTGTCCATGCGTTCCGAAGGGGCGTCCTGCACTTCAGAACTCCGCGAGCCAGACGTGCATATGCTGTTCAGCGATGGTTGCTGCCACATCTCTATCTCCAGATTTCACCAAGAGTTTTCCACTGGGATAGAGTGTGATGTCGGCCAGATCTCCAGAGAACGTGCAGCACAGTCGATTTCTCAGTGTGCAGTTCCACCCTTCAGCTTCGATTCTAGCGGTAACAATCTCTAAATCGATATTGTCGATTTGTTCGGGAACGACCGTCCAAGCCGCCCGTCCACTGCACATTTCGAGCAGATATTCATCACGGGACACCGCCGAATCCTCCCAATCCCATTCGCCCCTCTATTTCGACGACGTCTTTCGCAGCAGTCTTGGCTGCTCGTTTCTTTTGAACTGTCCAGAATAAGAAGACGAGGAATAGGGCTGTACAAACATTGTTCAGATGTGGCCAATATCGCTCAAATGTTTCAATTGAAATCCATTGATCGAGCGGGAGTACCTGAAAGAGAAGTGCTTGGGCCAAGTCCTCCATCGTGACGATTTCGGGGGCACCCATTTGAATGAGCAGTGGGGCAATCACATTGTCCCACAGAATCGGCACCGGTCCGAGAACGAGGGTAATCCAACGCATCCGCCTGATGATTGCATAGGCGTGCCACTGTGCCCTGTAACGCTGTTCACTTTTCTTGAGTTCATCTGGTATCATTCAACCACCTCAACTTGGTGGGGGTCCTGGTGGTCTTGCAGATTTCGGGGGCGGCCCCGGTGGTGAATTTGATGGAGGCGGCCCTGGGGGTCTTGCCGAAGGGCCAGAAGGAGGACTTGAAGGCGGTGGCCCCGATGGTGGTGGCCCCGATGGTGGTGGCCCAGTAGGTTGGCCGAATTGTTCAGGAGAAGGTGCCGAGGCAGGAGCTGCGGGGTGTGACGGGGTTTCTTCGGACGCAAGAAGCCCTCCTGCAAAGGCGGCTTGCATGGGATCATTGGAACCCACATCTGCCTCCAATTCTGGATGGAGAACCTCTTCATCTCCGAAACCCTCCAACGCCGAACCAAAGGCTGCTGACATCGGATCTCCAACGGTTGCTGCCACTTTCATCGACGAATCCACCTTCTTCTTGGAAACACGTTCAGGACGAGATGTAGTCGCGATTCGAAGGTCGTTTGCGAAGGGTCCAAGTTCAACAGTACCGGCTCCGGAATCTGTATTGTATTCGATTTTGAACAACCAAGCGCCCGTATCAGAAGGAACCCAGAACTTGAGTTCATCATTCTCCCCCGAACCAATTCGGTCGGGAGCCCCGCGTGGGTGCGCATGCGTACCATTCATGGCCCGGATGTCCCCGGTGATGTCCCACAGATCCCAATTGGATTCATTGACCACATCAATCGTCACTTCAAGAATATCTTCGTCATCATCGTCGATTTCTTCAACGACAGCCCAGAGGGTTGCTGTCACGCCATCCGACGAGATGGTGCGCTGCGCCATGAATCGTCGACACATCGCCGCTACTTGAATCCCGCTCCATTCAGCGTAGACTGTGTCTCTTCGCAGGAGGAAGGGAATTTGCGATGACTACAATGCTGGCACAAGCGAGGTCGATGCTTGATTGATGTGTATGCCTGCGTCGAATATGTCTTCCGTCAATGAATAGGAAAATCAAATTGAGAAGAGGGATCAGGTATCGCAATTTCGAGATTGCTCTCCGCCCACAATCCATTCGTTGGAGGGGCTCTCCATCCTCACGAACGACAGCGAGGCCGAACCAACGCTGTCCCAGTGAACGTCCCATTCCGTGAACGGTGTACTTGTGGTATAGATAGTTGGAGCCGAGAATAAGGGCCCAATTCACCACCACGAAATCCCACTCTGAACTGAAAAGAGCATCAAGGTTCCATGCATACGCAATCCAAGAACCAGTCGCGATGAGAAGTACACCCATGACGACGATGGTATCGAGCATGTAAGCGGAAATGCGTTTCCAGAGGGGTGCGAGGATTGTTCCTTCTGGGATGGGCCAATGCCCCGCTTCTGCTTGAACAGCAATTTTGGCCAGTGTAGGACCTTTGCCGTGAATCGAGATTGGATTTTCATGTCCCATTCTCTCGCCTCAATCGCTACCGCGTGAATCGCCCTTAATGTCACATATGGAGGACGTGATACGCCTCAAGACCTCGTTCTGAGGCCCAATCACACCATGACGCCCAACTCGAATCGTTTCGAAGTGTGCGTGGATGACCGAGTACAATCAAACCTCTTCGTGCCCTTGTGATGGCGACATTCAACCTTCGTCGATCGGTGAGGAAACCCAATTCTCCTGCTTCGTTCGCACGAACTGCAGAGAGAACAATGACATCTTTCTCGCGGCCTTGATAACCATCTACGGTTTTGATTTCCAACCCATGGTATCGTTCATGCTGTTCTCTCCCACCGGCGCTTTCAAACAAGTCATTCAACAATCGAACCTGTCCACTGTATGGAGTGACGACACCAATATCGTGAGGCGTAATATCGTCCCCTGATAGCAACATATCGACCACTCGAACAGCCAGGCCTGCCTCATCCATATTCTGCTTGGACGCCCCATCGGGACTGGTATCTTCCGCACCTTCAACCGGGATGAACGCCACAGGTGCATTCCAATCAGGCCAAACGAAACCGGCTGGAGCCGCTCTTTCTTCAGCCAATATTCCATCTTCCAATTGGCCACCATAGAATCGTTCACTTGGCCATTCTCTGATGACAGGATGCATTCGGTATTGTGTCGTAAGCATGGTCGATGGTGCTCCCAGAGCAACCAAGCGTTCGAACAGTGAACACGCGAGCCCATCTTCCTCGGCTCGGCGAGATATCACCGTCGGTGGCAACTGATGATGATCGCCGACCAGAACCACGTGTCGTGCGCCCTTGGTCAATGGAATCAGTGAAGCCGGCTCTGTTGCCTGCGTCGCTTCATCGAGAAGAACAAGAGGGAATCGTCGAGAATCCAACAACCGGCCCCCTGCACCCACGCAGGTTGCGCAGATTACCTGAGCATGTTCTAGAATGTCATCTCGCATTTGATTCTCAATTCGCCGAACCTCTTTCCACCCTTTCTTGATATCACGATGAGCCAATCCTTTCTCTTTGCCTTTGAGAGCCGGCAATCTTCG
>CAXEUI010000083.1:0-5532 GCA_963999335.1 uncultured Candidatus Poseidoniales archaeon | reverse complement strand
GCACCCACATCCCTGACAAATCAACTCCTTGAGGCGGCCACTCACGTCTTGGCTTTCCCTTCTCCAACGAGCAAGTGGACGAATGTTGTCATCGCAATGGCCGAAGCTATGGAGATTCCTGTCAAAGTCATCCAGATCGAATAATTTCATCATGGTCGTATCGCTTGTCCGACAGGGCCATGAAGCGTCACCTCGCACGCATGGCCATGGAAGAGCGTGTGGCTGCTCAGCGCGTCACGTTCGAGGGACCAACCCCTCTAGAGGAATCCGTGGCGATTGAAGAGCCCCTTGAGATTCATATCAATGGACAACCATGGGTCACAACCATGCGGACGCCCGGACAGGATCGAGAGTTGGCGCTTGGCCTCCTTTACACAGAAGGGATGCTCGCCGACATTGTCGATGTCGATTCAATCGATGTGGATGATAATGTTGTTCTCATCAGGGGACAGATTGCGATTGAGGGACACACACGGGGGTTTGTGCGCTCAAGTTCATGTGGTGTTTGTGGGAGGGCCTCGTTGGATGCGATTATGGCACGACACCCACCGGCGATTTCTACAGAAGGATTCTCGATTGATGCGACCTCGATTGAATCATTGTTGATTCGCCTTCGTGCTGAGCAAGCGGTCTTCGATTCCACCGGCGGGGTTCATGCTGTAGCCCTATTCAGCGATCAATCTGTAATCACAGATCTGGCTGAAGATGTTGGGCGACACAATGCCATGGACAAAATCATCGGTCGTTCACTTGAACAATTGCCACTCTCGGATCGAGGATTTCTGCTCAGCGGACGAGTTTCATTTGAGATGGTCCAGAAAGCGGTTATGGCAGGTTCGCCCTGTATTGTTGCGATAGGAGCGCCGACCACGCTGGCCATCGAACTGGCGCGACAACATGGAATTACATTGATCGGCTTTGCGAGGGAATCTCGATTCAATGTGTACACAGGTGCTTGGCGCCTGCGAGATTAGATTCAGAAGGTGCGGGATCATGCGCAAGGATGTCAATGCACAGTCACCCATCAAGGATGAAAATCTGAAGATTCGAAAGCCGAAACGGGTTGCGGCGGGCATTCAAGGTGTGACGAAATCATTCCGTATCGGATTCGCTGAAGCGGGCATTGCCCGAACCATAAAGACCATGCGAACGGTGAATCGTTTCGATGGATACGATTGTCCGGGATGTGCATGGCCCGATCCTGATGACCATCGTTCACGATTTGAATTCTGCGAGAATGGAGCCAAGGCCTTCGCCATAGAGGCGACTAGAAAACGGCTGACTCCGACGATATTGGGTTCCAAAACTGTACAGGAATGGTCCAACTTTTCTGACATGGAACTCGACAAATTGGGTCGACTCACACACCCGATGGTGCTTCGCGATGGTTCCGATAGATATGAGCAACTGAGTTGGGAAGATGCGTTTTCAATCATCTCAACGGCTGCATCCAATCTGGATGATGCGTGCGAAGCTGTGCTATACACATCGGGCAGAGCCTCAAACGAAGCGGCGTTCCTTTGGGGCACCTTGGCACGGCAGATTGGGACGAATAATCTGCCAGATTGCAGCAATATGTGCCATGAATCGAGTGGTGTGGGTTTGTCCGCAGCAATTGGGATTGGCAAAGGGACGGTTCGACTCGATTGTTTTGATGCGGCAGATTTGGTTCTGGTCATCGGTCAAAATCCGGGGACCAATCACCCGCGTATGCTTTCTGCACTCGCGGGAACAAAGCGAAGAGGAGGTTCAGTCATCAGTATCAATCCATTGATGGAAACGGGCCTGAACAGATTCAAGCACCCTCAGGAAGTCATTCGATTGTTAGGGAAAGGTACACCGATAGCTGACGACCATTTCCCTGTCAGAATCGGCGGTGACCAAGCCCTTTTGCAAGGGATTGCGAAGGTGATTCTTGACGAAGGGGATCTGGATTGGGATTTCATTGACGAAGAGACGAAAGGATTTGAGGAATGGAAGGCAAATATCACTGAAACCTCGTGGGATGAAATTGTCAATCAGAGTGGAATTGAACGCTCACGGATTGAAACGCTTGGAAAGGCGGTATCAGATTCAAAACGATTGATTATCTGCTGGGCTATGGGCATTACCCAGCATGAAAATGCAGTTGCCACAATACAGGAAATCTCCAATATTCTCCTCGCAGGTGGTCACTTCGGGAAGGCGGGTGCCGGAGCGTGTCCAGTTAGAGGTCACTCGAATGTCCAAGGGGATCGAACGGTTGGAATCAATCACCACCCCTCAGAATCATTCCTTGAAGCATGTGAACGTGAAACTGGGATTTCAATGCCCCGTCAACCGGGATATGATACGGTCAAATTCGTCCGAGCCGCACGCGAGAAGAAAGTCCGCCTATTCATGGCCTTGGGCGGAAATATTCTCTCAGCCATGTCCGATACCGAAGAGGTGGCCAAGGGGATGCGTGAAATCGATTTGACGGTTCAGATATCCACAAAATTGAATCGGAGTCATCTTGTCACCGGCAAACAAGCCCTGATCTTACCTTGCTTGGGACGCACTGAAATGGATCCCGCAGGATTTGTCACCGTGGAGAACTCGATGGGGGTCGTACATTCGTCAACTGGAAAACTCGTTCCGGCCTCTCGTGAATTGCGCAGTGAACCGGCCATCATCTGTGGAATGGGAATGGCCTGCTTTGGAGAGGATCCGTTCGAATGGAGGGGGTTGATTGAGAATCACGATGCGACGCGCGAATTGATTGAAGCTGTACTCCCAGGATTCTCCAATTACAATGACCGGGTGCGGGAGAAGGGGGGATTTTACCTCCCAAATGGTCCACGTGATGGCCCCACATGGAATACGCCGTCGGGGAAAGCCGTCTTCCATTCACATTCCCTGCTAGTGAAAACGATTGTAGAAGACCGATTCATTCTGATGACGGTTCGCAGCCATGACCAGTACAATACGACCATCTATGGGATGGATGATCGATATCGAGGCATCTACAATTCCCGTCGAATCGTGATGATGAATCGTGATGACATGAAAACGCGTGGATTGTCCCCCATGGAAGAAGTCGATTTAACCAGTCACCATGAGGGAAGGGAGATTCTTGCGGAAAAATGGAAAGTGATTCCATACGACATTCCACAAGGCAACTTGGCGGCATATTTCCCTGAAGCCAATGTGTTGGTTCCACTTGATTCGGTGGCCAAAGGCAGCAATACACCCACCTCAAAGTGCGTGGAAGTCAGTCTCAAACCTCACAAGGATTGAAATCAGACCGCATCGAGGCCCTATCATGTCGGACGATGACTGTGGGGCGACGTTCGCGCTTCCCGTGGCCGGTGACATCCAAGTTGTCCCAGTTACAATCGATGTCACCGATGATGCGATGGGTGCCATGGAAGGTGCCATGGAGAATGCGGACTATGGAGATGTTCTCGTCGTCAGTGTGCTCGGTGGTGGGTGTTCAGGATTCATGTACGACCTCCAGATTCAAAACCGCCCTGAGGAAGATGGATGGCAATTCATCTCGTGTGATGATGTCACGATCGCAGTACATGATCGGGACAGTGTCCAACTCTCTGGAATGACTCTCGATTTCGAGAACAGCTTGATGGGCGGGGGTTTCAAAGTCATCAATCCGAATGCACTGAAAGCCTGTAGTTGCGGCAAGTCGTTCCGTTGAATGCTATTTCAAACACCCTTGAAGGCTTTGAAATCGGGTTTCTCCGGTGGCAATGCATCTTCACCTTCCTGGAGTGTTGAAGGTGTCCTCAACATGTCTTCGAAGTTGAATGAATCCGTTTGCTCAATCTCTTCATGAATCGATTCAAGATGCTCTTTCAAGGAACGGAGGGGATTCAATTCCATTCGATCGTGTTCGCGGGTGAAGGCGTATAGCACAGGGTCGTGCAATTCAACAATTTGTTTCTGGAAGACCATTCGGACACGTTCAGATCGAAGTCCGAAAAATGAAATCTCGACCATGATGGCAACGGCTGCAGCACTGTAGAGGACAATGAGAACAATCCCGGCAAACCAGATGGGGTCGGCGAAGAGGGAATTGCTAGAACCAATCTGTGTAAGGAACAATTGGCGACTCAGCAAGAACAGAAGGCCCAGACCAACCACGGGAGCAAGGATGTCGTCCACCAGTCTTTCCATGGGTTGCATTCGCCTCTGACTCGTGTCGGCGAAGACGAGTTCTCCGTGTGAGGCTGCTTTGACAATGACAATGACACTCGTCAATATGAGGAAGAGGAGGATGGTGAGGGTGATTCCGATCCATGTCGGCAAGGGCATGTATGAAACAATCAGGTAACAGAACAGCCCAAGGAAGGCGGGGATTGGCAGGCGATGCATATGTTCGACCATGGCATCTTCATCACGTACCCCGGAATCCAGACGGTGAATCCCAATGATACCCCAATGCATCACTCGCATGAGGAGGTTGATGATTTTGGAGAGAATGCCGCGATCGATGAGGAGCCATTCGGCAGCCAAGATTAACGGGAAAAGGAGTACGAAAACGATGGCGCCGATGAGGCCGACAAGTGGAGAAAGAATCAGTACAGGTAGGAGCATGAAATGAGGTAGTTTGAGCGGATGCAAGACATCCATTTCGATCCGGCCTTGTCGTGAGGTGTCAATCGGCAACCCGCGGGCGAGATGATCCAATTCTTGACGACGAGTCGAGAGGGGTTCGCCCGCGTCCAATACTTGTCGGACCCAACGTCGATATCGCACGTGTTCCGGTTCATTGCCCACTCGATAGGACCACCAGAATCGCAGGGGCAATGCTAGAACGACTGGAATCAGCAATACGCCCACGGCAATCAACAGGCTTGTGAAGTCCTCTGCCACGAGTGGTATGCCTCATCATCTGGTCTTAACACAAACGGAAGTCAATCTTGAATGATGGCGATAATCGAAGAGGTGGGTACAGGTCCGAAGTTGTGTGAATCGTCGCTACCGTTCGGGTCAGGATTGTCGCCCTGGATGAACACTCCTTCCTCTAGAATTCGTTTGACACGTTTGATGACGGTCATTTTCTTGAATGGATGGTGGGCAACGACAATGTCGCCAACGACGGGGGTTTGACCTTGAATCGCCTCAACATAGTCCCCATCATTGAGGGTGGGCCACATACTGTCGCCATGAACGCGCACTTGAATACGATTCAACGGCTCAACTCGCTCGAATCCAGGATATCTCACTTCGACCCTTCACGTTCCAGAATAGATTGTGGATGTTCTCAATGGCATCCATGAGTTCCTGAGCGTGCTCGGCAGAGACTTCGACTTTGCATGCGCTGCACAACTTCGCAGCCTGCCAGAATATGTCATGTAAATCAGGGATTGATTCAAGGTGCTGCGGCTTGAAGAAATCCGTCCATAGGACAAGGAGTTCCTTCTTGCATTTCTGGGCTTCCTCTTCCTTGATGGCTGCATATCGGCTCATCGTATTGATGTAGGCGGCTGAGCTGCAATCGGCATCGCTGGATGCAAGATCAAGCATCTTCTTCGTCATGGATTGGACGGCTTC
>CAXEUI010000082.1:0-5539 GCA_963999335.1 uncultured Candidatus Poseidoniales archaeon | reverse complement strand
TGTCACTGATTTCTAACGACCAGCCGGAAATCGAACCTCCATCATCGAATCTCAATGTCGAATCCGTGATAATCAACTCACCGGAGCCCGATACGTCGAACAATTCGTTGCTATACAGCACGGACATTTCGTTGATGTTCACAGTGCCAGCACCGCGAAGACGGGCAAAGGTGCCGTTCGCATTGATCTCGCTAATCGGAAAGCCAGAACCAACAAATGCCAACTCACCATCGATTCGAGCATCGATACAGGGTGAGGAATCCCCACAGATGAGGTAAAGGGAACTGAATTCAACATCCTCTACGCTACCCACCAAAAGGGAACTTATGGAACATTCAAAACCACAGAATCCATTGCCTGTGACCACGAGGCCGCTGAGAGCATCGGCTTCAACCAAGACTTCGCCACCTCCGGTCAAAGTAGAGGTTACTGTGGCTGTTACAGAGCCACTGCCACGGATCAATCGAGTGAAATTGTCGGCAACCGCCTCACCGTAGAAAGTAGAGCCATCATCGAGCACAATCACATCGGCATCGTTTGAGGAAGTCACAGTTCCAACGTTTGCATTGCCACCGTTGTGGACATGGACAACTTCGCCACTGAGTGTTGAAGTGACATCGATGAGAGTGGCGGTCCCATCGACACGTAAGCAGGATGTGGTTGCGGAATGGCATGCAAATCCATCACCAGATAGAGTCCCTCTGACCCAGATTCCGATGATGGTGTCGGTCAGGTTGGTGGAATCAATGACCAGTGTGGACCCTGATTCAACATCAAAGCCACCCCGAGCATCAGATAAATTGGCGTGGCTCACCGTAGAGGATGATCCAGAAGCGAGGAGGAAACCTTGCCAACGGGCCTGAATGGAGGTATCTGCAACCCATGAACCCCATATTTCCACAGGGGCTTCGGCAGAACCTTGGATATCGAGATCACCAGCGATTGTGAGGGTCACATCTTCGGTGACGTTGATGTGGGTTCCTGCCTCAATTGTCAGTGTGGCACCACTCGCGATTGTGACGTCTTCATCGAGCGACATTTCGCCCGACCAAGTCTGGTCAGAAGTGTACACAACTCCCTCGTGCGCGTGTGCCCGCAGCGCCTCCGGCGCTGCGATTAGTAGAGGGGCCAGAACGAGGCTTGCAAGGATGAGGAGGGTCAAACCGTGCTGTCGCATGGAATCAAGGGTGTTCAGGATGGGGTTTGAACCCTCCCGTTCGCGGTCAGAGCCCACCGAAGGTGGGCCCGTCCGGATTTGAACCGGAGTCTGACGGCCCCCAGCCGTCAAGTATAGACCAAGCTAACCTACGGGCCCAAGACATCTGTTTGCACAGATGATCGGTGTTACTCCTTCACTCGAGTCACGCTGAATGGCGCAATATCGTCAATCAATTCGACGTGAGAGACAAACATTCGACGGCAGCAATAGCGTTCTAGGCCAACTTCGTCAAGCATCTCTCCAGCGTCTCGTCCTTCAGCGAGACCATTGGAATAGCGTTCCCAAAGATGTCCAATTACATGTCCACAAGAAAAGCATCGTACTGGTATTATCATTCATTTTCACCTCATTTCAACGGTAAGACTTCTGCCACTTGGCACGTGCACCACGGCCCATCTGGTGTTTGGGCTCCTTGCGGCGCGGATCGTTCACTAGCAAGCTTCGGTCGAATCGAAGGAACTCGTCCCGTAGTTCCTCATCGATTCCCTCCGCACCATCATTGTAGTGGACAAGTCCACGTGCAATCGCAGTGCGAATGGCATCAACCTGACCCATCTGACCGCCACCAATGGTGTTCACATTGATGTCGACAGAACCGAGACGGTTCATCGCACCAGCAATGGTCAGAGGTTCCATGGCCTTGTTACGGGCCATTTCAGGTTGAAGGATTTCAATCGGCTCAGAGTTCACACGAACACGGCCTTTGCCCGCCTTGACGGTGGCTCGAGCGATGGCTGTCTTGCGCTTGCCAGATGTATTGACCACCTTGGCTTGCTTCTGCTTCTTTTTCGCCATGTTCATTCAACTCCCCATCGTACTTTGACGCCAAGTTCCTTGCTGATTTCGCCCAGACGGACGAATCGCTCAGGGAGTGGGCGCTCGATCTTGGATGAATCTCCCCATTCGCAGCCATCGGGCAAGTCGCCGGACAGATTTGTTGGCGTGCCGATCTCTACGCGCAGTGCCTTGAGAGCGGCGCGGCCGCTGCTGTTCTTCTGGTAGGGCAGCATACCGCGTACGGTGCGCTTGAAAATCTGGTCGGGCATCCGAGGGAAGAACGGCCCCTTGCGGGCGTGGTTCAACTCGTACTTACTTCGATAGTCAGAAATCACGCTGGTGCGCTTACCTGAGACAATCGCTTTCTCTGCATTGACGATGATGACACGGGTGTCCTCACCTGCTTTCTTGGCGGAGAGCAATTGCTTTGCAACTATGCTGGCCAAACGGCCGAGGACTTTGTCCTCCGCATTGTAAACGAACGTTGTCGCTTCAGCCAAGGATGTACACCCCCTTGCCTGTTGGATTCTTTTTCATCAGATCGTGAATGCTGACGACTTTGCCGCCTGCAGCCTCAATCTTCGTTTGGGCCGAAGTGCTAACGCTGTATGCGGCGACGGTGTGCTTGCTTGAAAGTTCACCACTGCCGAGAAGCTTGCCTGGAACGAGAATCAGTTTCTCGTCCGCTGCATAGCGACTCAAGCGGCTCAGGTTCGGTTCAGCCCAATTGCTACGACTCTTCTCAAGTCGTAGCGCAACGTCTCGCCACAGCGGAGCACCGTTTGACCGTGTCTTGGCCTTGAGGTCACCAATCAAAGTGACGAGGCCGGGGTTGGTCTTTGTGTTCCTTGTCATATGACTCCCTCGACGTGGGTAGCCGCGCGACCGACCGTCCTGTTATGAACCCCACGGATGACCACAGGCCCCCTAAAGGGGGCTGTGGGTCGGCCAAATTCTATGTTCTGGCACCGTTCCCCGAGGTTTGATAGCCATGTCGGATTGGAAGGCACTGATGAACGAAGCAATGCAACTTGAAGGAAGCGACACCATCGCTGCTTTCTCGAAATTCAAGGAATGCATCGGCGCTGCGATGTCTGCGACGCAGTCGTCTCTGAATCAAAACCCGGCGGTTGGGGTTGCCATGGAATCCGTCTATGGTGCCCTTGCAGCCTATGCTCAACAGGTGATGATGGAATTGCGTGCTGAAGACCCAGGTGCGGGTGGAGTGGACCATGCATTCAGGTCGGGACAAGCCTACGGCGTCTCCTGTGTACTGAATCACCTCTTCGACTCTATGCGTGATCCCAATACGAGTTCGCTCGAAATGCTGGATGAATTCAGCGACCAGATGCATGACGAGATTCTTGAAACCTGCAAGCAGGTGGATCTCGCGATGATTCTCCTCGACGCGAAGGGCGATTACTGCGATGAGTAATCGCGCCTGTTCATCAACTCAAAGGCTGAAGTTGCTTGCGTTCGGGTCCTCATCGAGTCCAGCTTGCTGGACGTTGCCCTCGGAGTCGACGAATTCGCCGGCCTTGGTCAATTTCGCGTGGAGATCTGCATCGTGCTCAGTGGTCCGCGTAATCAACGCATCACCGAGTGCCATAGAGATGGACTGTGTGATGCCGCTGAGCGTGCTGATTGCGATGTCTCGCTGTCCCAGACCGATGTTGTGGTCTGAGTAACGGGCTTCTTCAAAGATGTTCAAGAAGCCATCCAACTGCTCAGCGGGGACCATGTAGAATGCTCGGCGAACGGCCCACTCGAATTCACGCGTGGTCTCATACACCTTCTTCATGAAGCCATGCTGGCGGAAGAATCGTACCAGATCCTTGTAGCAATTGAAAATCACCTGAATGTACTCGTTGCGAGCCTGTAGCGCCAACAGAGAGTCTGTGAGGATACCACGGAGGATTTCCACACGGCGACGCTCGCTGTATCGCTTGTACATGACTGCGCCGATGATTGCGGCGAACAAGAAGGCGATGATAATCGGTAACATCACCTTGAGATCCCAAGCACTCGCTTGCGCTTCTGGCTCCTGACCTTGATGGATGGTACGGCTGCGATTCTCACTGTATTCCTTGAAGAGATCACTGCCTTCAAACATCGCTGTGATTCGCCACATTCCGTCTTGGGCATACTCTCCATCCGGTGCACCGGGGACTTCCGAACCAAGGTAGGTCCAAGTGAAGTTCGAAACACCTTGCTCATCGGTTCGCACATAGCGAATCTCATCGGTCACCCACATGTCTGAACTGTTCAGATATTGGAAGACGAAGGTCACGGTCTCATCCTCAACCGCGAGGTCGATGCGGTCGCGTAAAATGGCCACTGCGCCCTCAACTTCTTCACCGGGCAGGTAGCCATCAGCGCTGTGCCATGGCGTTTTCACAACCATGTCAACTCGGCTTCGGACCAGTACAATCACATCCATGTGTGATCCATTGACAACGGCATTGGTTTCGCTTCGGCATCCACCAGGAACTTCCAAATCGGGTTCGTAAGCAACACGTAGTGTGCGGAATCCTTCGAGGTTGTTTCCACTCGGCTCGATACCCTTGCGACTCGGATTCTGATCCTTATCTCCACTAAACCATTCGACTGTGCCGAATTCGTCTCCAGTAATGGCGGTGGCCACTGGACGTGTGTTCTGGTCTGGATCGATGTAGATGTTCATACACTTGCCACCCAACGGATTGCCATTGCTCTGCTCAAGCAGTGCATGGATGTGGTAACTTTCTTTCAGGTACAGAACGGGATAGGAATCGCCGTTGGGGTACTCGTAGCGGTCCACGTCCGTCTTGAACGGGCCCACTTCTGTGACCAATAGCGTCGAGTTACTGAACACGGGGAACAAGCGAGTCACGCTGGCGTTCTTGTATCGATAGCGGTCGTTGTTGTCATACGAGTTGTACTCAACAGTCACAAGGGCTTGCCCGGCCATCACGTCCTCAAGCGGACAGACAATATCGAACATACCGTACATGTCGGTCGAACCGGGCTGGCATGAAATCACACCTTGTACACCGCCTTGCATTTCGTATGAGATGCGGATGTTGCGATTGGTCAAGTTGCTTCCAAGTTCATCAACCAGTTGTCCGGTGACGACCATTGGCTTCTCGATGCTCTGGCCAGTCACAGGGTCAACCTCGCTGGTGTAGACAATCTGGTCATCGACATCAAGCGTGGTGCGGCCAATCAGAGAGAATCCGTCGACATTGTATTGCATCACCCGGCGATAATGATCGCTGCCTTGAACCGTGACACAGGGGTCCCATGCACCTTGCAATGAAAGTTGGTATTCCTGCAATTGTTCACATCCCTCGTGGGGAAGATTCTCTTGGAATCTCAGAATGACATTGACTGGGCCGAATCCATCCGGAAGATAGGATGTAGGGTCCTCACGCAGAATCTGGGCATCGAGGAGAAGTTCATCATAGATATCACCTGCATTCGGTTCCAGTTCAAACATCACTTGCCGGTGCTGAACACTGTCGAAGGATGTGCCCTCAAAGATGACTTGGACAATCCCACCTT
>CAXEUI010000081.1:0-5574 GCA_963999335.1 uncultured Candidatus Poseidoniales archaeon | reverse complement strand
AAGCAGTAGAATTTAGGACGACTCGAATCGACATCACTTTCGAACACGGATGCATCATTCCACGCGACTTGCCATCGCGCTTCAATTGCACTAGGAACGTAGTCAACCATACTCATTCCTCACGTGTGCGTGCACCTTTGGTGCACGTTTGGCCAATTGAGGCGGCCTATTGAAGGAACCGCTGGGGACAACCTCATTCAGGCGTAACATCGTAGTCATTGTTGTTGACCAAGAAGATTGCTTCTCGTGTGAGTTGGTAGCGATATCGCATTCCAACCTTTTCGCGCTCGACAAGGCCGAACTTCTCAAGCGTTCGCAAATGGTGGCTGATCAACTGTTGGCTGGCCTCCAGTCGAACGGCGAGTTCCTTCTGGCTGAGGTTGACGATGTCATTCTCGGTCGCATCGAGAAGTTGTAGAATCTTGCCTTGTAGGCTGTTTGGGTCGGGGGTGAGCAGGGGCACTGGGAGTTCTTGCTCGTCAAGTGTTGTTTGGATGCTTGCCGGATAGAACCGCACGAGTCGTCCATCCTTTCGCCTCCAGATTCGCTCTTCTCCCTCCAGATGCTTGAGGTGATGAGTAAGTTGACCATTGCTCATTTTGAGTGCTCCCAACAAGGCACGGAAGTGAACGCCAGGGTTTGCAGTCAGATAACCCATGATTCGTCCACGTTGGTATTCTCCATCGTGCTCACCATTTCGGCGAACCATTCCGATGATTCCAATCCCGACCTGCAATGCAGGGATTCGAATCCATTCGGTGTTGCCCAGATAGAGCAAGGACATGATCGAAAGAGAAGTTGTCGCCATCACGGCAATTGAGGCAGGTGCATATTCGACAATCTGGTCAACGGCAGAAGGTGGAGGTGATGCAGGAACGATGGGTGCCACAACCTCGGGGATGGTATCGGTTTCATCCAATGTCTGTAGGATGAAAATCCCAGACCATGCAGAACAATCGTTAGCAGCATTCCCTGTCTCGACTCTGTACGTGCCGGTGAGGCCGGGGTTTGGATTCCATCCTCCATCTTGCATATGCGCGATGAAACTGTGTTCAATTCCGATTGAATCGGTGAGCAACCAGCAGCCCTGATTCGGAGTCGTGACATAATTCCACTCACCGGATAGAATGACTTCATCAATCTCGTCACTCACTTGTTCTTCCGTCACATCCTCTACAGTCTCGTCCTCGGAATCCTCATTGACAACTTGGGAGAAGTGTGCCCCATCGTAAATGTGTGCGATTTGAGTTGTGAACGAAGGCAACGATGTCGTTCGAATCGAGAGTTGCCAAGTTCCAGAGGACAACTCAACACCATTTTCGACGAAAGGCACCACGAAGGTTGACCATGTGTGTCCAGTTTGTGAATCCATTGTCATTTCATGTCCAGCGATTCCATCGCAATCTTCAGCCCACACTCGCTCCGCGGTTTCACCCACCAATGCGAGTCTGAATTCCAAGGAACAATCCGTTGGCCAATAGAGGTCAAATCCATGGGTTCCAGTATTCAGTATGGTCAAATCAAATGAGATTCTCTCAGTCGTGCTGTCTGCATCCAATACAATCAGATTGTCGACGAAGAATCGAACACCTGCGACATCTTGGTCATTCGTTTCACAACTGGGCCCTTCCCCACTATTCGTGTGCATGAATGGCTGTGTTGAAACAAGACCATGATCGGGTTGACTCAATACGAGGAGATGCAATCCATCATTGATTTCACAACCATCGGAATTCATGTAGTCCCAACTTTCTGATGCCATGGTGAATGTTGTCAGCGGATAAATCATCTTCTCGATTCCCGATGGGGAACAGGAATGACTCGTCCGGGTATCGTACACGATTTCACCGTCCGGTGAAATGACATGCATTTCAACGATGCATGTATCCTTGAACAAGAGTTTTGCAGGTGAGTCAGCCGAATTCTCTAGAATGAAGCGCCACGTGAGCACATCAGCCAATTCAATTGACGCAGCAGGAGTCAGATCAGGGATTGGGTTGGCTGGCGCTCGAGTGAACATCGTATCGACACTGGCAGCCGCACCATTGACTCCTGTGAGTGTGAACGGAATTGTGTAATGACCATCACTGAATCCAGAGAAATCCCAAACTGCCCAGCCCAATTCCATCTTCTGTCCAGCTTCGATTGAACCACTGCCACAAGGGATTGTTGTGAGCACATCCGTCTCCACTCGACAATTTTCATCAAACGGTACATCGATTGTATCGGTCCCTGAATTTGCCAACGAGAGATAAATCATTGCAGGCATTGCTGTAGTGTGTCCGACTTGCTCACCGATTGTTTCTGATAGCACTGCTTCCAATTGGAGGTTGTCTGGCATCTCAATGGTGCGGTGAAGAACAACAGAATCTATGACCTGAAGATTGGCTTCAGGCTGAGTGAAGTCCAATTCAATTTCACCACTGGGTACTTCTCCCCAATCCCATGACCAAGTTGACAGAATGCGTTCTTGACCTGGTTGAATCAACATTGCCCGGCTTTGAGTGGGACAAATGCGTTCGTCGTCAATATCGAGTTGCCAAGCATCGTTCGTGAGAATCAGATCGAATGGACAAGCGGGGTTGTAAATCAGTTCCCTCGCGTTTTCAGCATGATTTTTGACCCGAATGGTGACTTCTAGTTCTGCAGTGTCGGAAAAGTACAATCCATTCTCGGGTGCATCGATTTGGACTCTCAACTCGAGTCCATTCTCAGCAGGTTCAGCGACGGCCAATGGCGCTAGAACCATCAAAATGAGCAAACCCACAAGAGAGGCTGACCTGAAGTTGGCTCCGCTCATCACACGCTTCGCTCCAAATCGTCAGTATCGCCTTCACGTTTGAATCCATTGGCGCCCCCTAAGGGGGGCCAATGAGCCGCCGAACCATTGATTGAGTGTCGCTCTATGCGCAAACATGCTCCTCGCCAAGGGTGAATTTGCCGTCTCCTACGGAGACGATCAGATCGAAGTATGGGTCACACAAATGGGCCCTTGGGCGAATATGAATACGGCATTTGTCGATCGAGTTCATGGTGTTGTTGCGATTGTCGACCCATTCGATGGAAAGGGGTGGCTCAAGGCCTTGGATGATGAGAATCTGGTTCCAACACACATTCTTCTGACACATACTCACAAGGACCACACTGCAGGCGTCAAAGCCATTCGAAAAGCCCATCCCGAAATTGAAGTATGGGGGCATGAAGAATCCGTTTCTCCAAATATACTCGGCCGCATTTTCTTTCGGCGTACCGATTTCACTCACATCTGGAATCATGCGCCCAATGAAGCAATCGTTTGGGAATCGGGTTCAATTCACCTCACAGTCATTCATTCACCCGGGCATGCACCTGGGCATGTCACTTTCCATGGACATGAGGTGTATGTTGCCGGGGACTTGTTGTTCACGATGCGTTCTGGGCGCGTCGACTTGCCCGGCTCGGATCCAGCTGCACAATGGCGAAGTTTAGCGATGGCCAAAACCGTCTTGCAGCGTTTGCCGAGTGATTGGCGCCTCATCCCCGGCCATCGATATGAGTGGATTGATGGCACAACACCTGACTGGGTGACAATCGAGCAAGCTCTCAGACACAATCATTCGCTGAATGCACCGAATATCGACGCTTTCGACGCGCTGCCATTCAACCGCTTCGACGATGACTTATCTGCCTAATCAAGAAGTTCGTCCAGACTCGGTAGAGATGCTTTCTCCGCCTCTTCCTCTTCCATGTGAATCTGCCATTCTGCCTTGTCAATATATCCAAGTTCCTTGGCCTTCTCGATATCACCCTCCGAGAGATAATGGTCAATCCACTTCTGACGGCGCTCCTCTTCTTCATCATTGAAGGCCAACTCTTGTGCATGCATTTCCTTGATTTCTGTAAGTCGCTGTCTCGCACCCATCTGCTTGGCGACCAAAGCGACAAAAATCATGGACAACAACAAGACAACGACAGCACCCATGGTGTACATCATCAGTTTTGAGTCCCCCTCATCTTCTCCCGAATCTCCGAGACCTGAGGAGGTAATCACACATTCACCCTGACTGAATGAGTGTATGTCGGGGTCATACATGCATGCATCTCCAGTATCTGACCACCCATCACCGTCCGTATCCGGACAACCATATCTGTCCTCAAAAGAGGTGCCATATACGGAATCGCAGATATCACCCTCAAATGCATACAGGGTCGTGTTATCCCCGAAGCCGTCTCGGTCGGGATCCTTGTTCTGGCTGTATCGCAATGGAAGGGCATCTGGGTTGCGTGCCCCTTCGATAATCTGACCTGGCCAACAATCCAGTCTGTAGGTGGAATTGTCCTTGTAATTGTCACCGTAGCCATCGCCATCTGTATCACTCCACTGTGTGATTTCATCGGGGAAGGCATCCCCATTCTGCACTCGAGAGATAATCACTCCAGGATCGGTATCACAATTCCAACGATAGGAGTCATCGCTCAGTTTCTCACCCGTCACGTTCGTGTAAGTGTAATTGTCACCGTAACCATCGCCATCAGAATCCGCCCATTGTGACTCATCATCGGGGAAAGCGTCGATGGTGTCCGCCCACCCGTCGCCATCGGTATCCGTGCATCCGTAGACATTCCCTTGGGTAGATGTTCCTGGCCATGTGGGACAATCATCCCCATCAGCGCTGAGTTGACTGTCACCAAACCCATCTCCGTCCGTGTCCGTATCTTGGAAGGGGTCGTTGGGAAAAGCATCTTGGGGGTCGGGCGTTCCATCTTGGTCACTGTCTGGACAACCACGGGCCTCCTCAGTCGTTGTTGTGCCATACATTGTCGGACAAATATCGTTCATAGAACCATCGGGATTGTCACCGTAGCCATCTCCATCAGTGTCCCACCATTGTGAGGGGTCATCGGGAAACCAGTCGCCATTGGGGCCACTTGGATTGTCCCCGAAACCATCCCCGTCTCGGTCTTCGCATTGCGTGCCATCCGTGGGGAAGAGATCGGGATTGTTTCCATTTGGATCATCGCCACAGGATGATTCGACATTGTTCCGATCGAATCCATCTCCGTCTGTATCCGTGTGTTGAGTGGGGTCGTTGGGGAATGCTTCGCCAGTGTTGGCATACTCATCCCCGTCATTGTCTTGGCAGCCATACCAAGCAATGTCGTCCCAGGTGCTGGTCCCTTCATTCCAGTAAATGGCTTTTTGACTCGTCCCGGGTTCACCTGGACATTCATCACCCATGTTTCCGGACTTGTTGTCACCGTAACCATCACCATCGGAATCGTGCCACTGTGAGGGGTCGTCAGCGAAAGCGTCAGCATCTCCGAAGGGACTTGGCTGACCATCACCGGGCTCTCCGTTTCCAGGATCTGAATATCCATCTCCATCTGCATCAGGACAACCGATTCGGTCCCAGACTGAATCACCCCATTCGAGCGGACAACCATCTGAGACGGTCGTGAATGGTTCATCTCCGACCCAATCTCCATCGGTGTCATTCCATTGTTCTGGATTGAGTGGGAAGGTGTCCACATCGACTTCTTGCTCAGCAGTCATTGTGAGCAATTGTCCTGGCCATTCGGCAGGACGGATGTTTG
>CAXEUI010000080.1:0-5587 GCA_963999335.1 uncultured Candidatus Poseidoniales archaeon | reverse complement strand
GGAGGGCGCGACTATCCTCGTTGCAGGACATCATGCTGGAGACGCCACAACAGAGCGCATCTTCGCCATGGTGCTCCATCTCGACCAGTTCCACACCATCGACAGCGTTGACGAGGTTTCGAGGTCCCTCGTAGATCTCCATCTGGCGACCCAATCGACACGGGTCGTGATAGGTTACAGTCACCTCCTCTTCGGTTTTGAGATCCATGTCAAATCCATTCTCGATGAGGAATTCAGTGGTGTGCATGACCTTGATTCCCTCAAGTTCGTAATCCTTGGCAAACGTTCGGAAGCACTCGGCACAACTGGAAACCAATGTATCAATCCCACTGTCCAGAATCTTCTTCTGATTGTAGGCCTTTAACTTCTCAAAGACCTCATCCATGCCCTGCCACTTCTGGTCGTGGCCACAGCACTTCAGGAAATCACGACCTAGATAGGCAACTTCGGTTTCCATTTCTTCGAACAGTGTGAACGCGGATGTCGTGGCATCTCCAAGATTCATCTCCCCTTCGTTGACGTGGCTGAAAATCATCTCTTGGTCCAGATAATCGACACAACCCGGGTAGTACCCGATGCTGGAATCAATCGGGTAATCCTCAATCGAGATGAAGTCGACATCCCTCTCATCCTCAGCCTCTGCAGCGAGCACCGCCTGCAAGACGGTGTGAGGGATGTTGGATGCGGGCGGGCCGCCGACAGTGAGAGCTCGACGCATGTCTACATAGGAATCGTAGTCAACCAATTGCGGGCACGCATTGGAACAGGCAGAACAGGTCAGACAGGAGTACATCGGCACCCCATCATCCTCATTGTTCCATGTGTTGTAAATGATGTTCAATTTGTCACCGGCATTGAACAGGCGAACCGGACAGGCATCATCACAGAGATCGCATCCGTAGCATTTGTTCATCTCGTACTCATAACCTCGGGCCATGTGCCGCATGAGCATGAAGACGATTGCACCGACGCCGAAGCAGGGCACGAACAGCGAATAGATGAGTTTGGCATCCAGACTCTTGGGATTCTTCTGATAGGTCGGATTCTCAACCATATGCTCTGAGAGACTGGCAATGTCCAGTCCGATGTCAGCACGAGTGAGATTCACGGGATCATTTCGATTCAGTGCCTGCCCATTCTCTCCCATCAACAAAGGCTGATAGGCGATGACATTGACACCGGTAAAGACTGTGTAGGACGAGTTCACACCTGTCCACAGGGTAGAGAACGATACGGTGTAGTCTCCTGGCTCGAGTTTCAATAGGCTGTTCTGGCAGATTCCTTCACTGATTACAGCGCCAGATGAATCACTGACTGAGAGAGTCCCCCCTCCTGCTCCAATGCCCCATTCACTGGCACGTTCACCACAAGCCAAGTCGACATAAACGGTGTCTTGGCCAAAGTCTTCGATTTCCATTGTCCATGTGTCCGAAATCGAAATCTCCCCCGTCAGATCATTTCCAGGCTCAGTCCACTCTTGGGAAATGCCATTTCGACCTATTGCTGTATCCGTGTGATGGTTGACACCACTGAAATCAATCAGATTCTTCTGGGTCGGTTGGAAAATCCCCCAATCCATGAATTGACCGCCCGTGACCATACAGAAGTCTGAGCGACTGAGAGCATCCGCCCCCTCAAACTTTTCATCCAGCCAAACTTCGTTTGCAAGGCTCTCCTCGTAGCTGAGGCAGCCTTCTTCGATGCTTCCCCAATTGTCGCCTTCATTCATGTCGACAAGCGTATCCACAGGTTGCCCTCGAAGATTTTCCAATGTTTCGACATCATCCATGGCCCCAAGCCCACCCTGATTCCAGAATCCGTCGTCATATACAGGCCATGTGACTGTACACAGCAGGACGGTGACAATCAGCGTTCCGAATGAGACCTGTTTTCCAAGTTGGGGGGTGGTCCTCGCGCCGATGGATTTGACCAGAAACCAACGTATGCCCATGTACAGGACAATCCATAAGAAAATCCCAGTGAGAAGCCATGGGACTACATTGAAGACATCAGCAATCCATGGTTCACGTACCCCACAATTCAATCCTGCATGAGAATTCAATTGACAGAAATCCGTTCGATTCTTGGAATATATTTCTAGGAAAATATTGATGGAGAACACGCTGATGAACCAGACGTGTGCAAGGTAAATCGCCCCCGCTGTCGCGAACCAAGGATCTTCAACCCCACGCTTTGAGCGCCCACCCAAGAAGGGTGGTAATGTGAGAATCATCACAGGGAGTCCGGTAATGGCTGCACCCCACCATCCTGCATTCCAAGAAATCACTGGTTGACCGAAGAATGCACCAATGGGGCCCGCTGGGATGTCGAATTGAGGCAGATATTCCCCCCAGCGAAGGTAACCGTAACTGAACAGCACATACCAGTCTGGGAAAACGAAGCCAGCTTGCGCATAGGGGTCGGCTGCACTGTGTAGGGGGGGCGGAATCAACCACGAATAGAAACAGAGTACGGCCATCATGGCGGCCAGAATAATCGCATCTCGCAACACTTCATGGGGCCAGAACGCGTGTCCGACAAATACCCGCCTGCGATCCTTATCCGCAGATTGCAAACTTTCCTTCTCTCGAACATAGGTGTCGGCAATCCGCCCAAGATTTTCGATGAGTCCCATTCTTCGCCCCTCCAATCAATGCGGCTCCGCAATGCCTTGTACCCAGACAATGAACAAGTGAATGATGATGAGTGCCGTGACAATGACGGGTAGGATGAACACATGAAGGAAGTACATCCTCGTCACTGTCTGATAGGAAAGACTGGTCCCGCCGAACATGGCATTCGCTACCCATTGCCCAATCAAGGGCGTACTGTTGGCCATGTTGATGCCAATGGTCGCGGCTCCGAAGGCCAAACTATCCCAGGGTAGCAGGTATCCAGAATAACCGAAGAAGATGGTGAAGAACATCAGTGCAACCCCAATCAGCCAATTCAGTTCACGGGGGTTGCGATAGGCACCTGTGAAGTAAACGCGACACATGTGTAAGAAGACAGATGCCACCATGAAGTGAGTTGCCCAATGATGGAGTGAACGCATAATGTATCCAAAGGGCAACTGTGTCATGATGAATTCCATGCTTGAGTAAGCAGGCGTGGGGTCTCCCTCTCCGCCGGGCACATAGTAAATGCCGAGAACCGTACCTGTAATCACGAGGATGATGAATGCGAGGAAAGAAATCCCTCCCAGGCAATACAACGGATACCAATACCAGATGATTCGCAATTTGTACTTCTCAGCATGGCTCAGTGGCATCTGCCGATGCATGCTATGGTAAGCATCTCGTGACATCGCCCAGTAATCCTGCACTCGGAAGCGCGAATCGAGCCAAGAGAACACCCAGAGGAATGCTTTCTCCACCAATCCGAGTTTTCCGGATGATTCGACCGCCCGTAGGATTTCTTTGCGCGGCATCTCCTCGTTCTCTTTTCGAAGAGTGAAGGCGACGATGACCGTGATGAATGCGATGAAGAGACCCAGTAACCAGACTTGTAGCATCATCTTCACCTCAATCGCAGAATGTGTACCATTCCTGGTATGTGTCTAGGCCCTGAATCACATCATCTTCGACGACAAAGGGGATGAGTGGAAGTCCAACGGGGGCGGGTCCACCCGTGCGGCGGACACCAAAGTACTCGAAACTCGAACCATCGTTTCGATTGCGATTGGAATTCTTCTCCAGCATCGTCGGATCATAGCGTGAAGAATGACAGATACAGAACAGTTTGTTACCACCCGCATCCACCCCTCCGGGCAACCATGTATCTGATGTGAAGTCATTGGCGACCAATTGCCACCCAGGGATGCAGCACAGGTGCGGACAACGGCTGAAAAGGAGGAGAATGTTATCGTGGGGTTGCAACGTATCATCCGGACTCCCATCTTCCAGAGTCACATCAAAGATCTCACGGCCGTGACCGACAAAGGCACCGGATGCGTTGTACCCACCCCCATACTGGATGCGTGGCACACCCTCTGAGGGTGGTTTGGATTCATTTTCTTCATGTGGAACATAGATGATATTGATTGGCAAGCCACTCCAAACACCTTGTGCACCCGCCATGCCCGTGTCTGAGGTCGCCGCTTGAGTAACCAAGTCAGATTTCTTCATGACCTGTAAGTGCAGATTTCCATACCAAACTGTATCCTCTGCGCCAGAAGGAACCCAATACTTGACGCCTGCATCTCCGGCATCCATGGTGGCTTGGCCCATGAGGAATGATGCGAATCCTACTGCGCCCAAACTCGCCATGGCAATCACCCCACCGGCAGCGTTGAATGTGTATTTCATGAATCGACGTCGATCCAGTGTCGTGACTTCACGACCAGAAGGTGCCTCGTCCACCCCTCCCGGGGCCGGTCTGAGTCTGAATTGTCTGGCCATGATTACACCTCATATTCGACCCAACTTTCGGGGTCCTTCGGTCCGATGAACTTGTTGCGTCGATGCTTGACGATGACCGTATCCGGCATCACCCACTTGAGGTAGACGATGCCCATGATAATCAGCGTGGTAAACATCATTGCCATGAAGAAAGCCTGCACTTGTTGGTCCCAATGATTCAACAGACCGTAAGTCAGGCCACCCGACCAGTAAATGGTCCAGAATAGGCCCCAAACAAAGACGATGGTGACCAACCATGAAGAGGCACTCGGAGAAATGCTAGAGCGCACGATTGTGCCAGATTCAGGGGCGTTGAACACACCGTGGTCAACCGCTGTAACATACTCCTCTTCAGTGAGATTGACCCCCTCTAGAGCAGCCCTTGCATCCTCAAGGCTGACCTCACCCGATTTGACCTGCTTGAGCAGGCGCATGACAATATCGTCGCTCAAAGTTGATCACCTCGACGCAGATGCTTCATGCGGAGTCGGACCAGATTCGATCGCCCCTCGTAATGGCGGCTGAATCCATATCTCAGGAAGAAGCCACTGAAGAGGATGACAGCCACGACGGCGCCAAAGCCGAGAAGACCAAGCCAATGGGCACGGAATGGGGCGCCCATGTGATGTAGATCAAGATGTCCACCTTCAGCCGCCGGGGGTGCCACATCGCCATTGCCAGCAAAGATGGCTCGGGTGGCGCCGGAGTCCTCACCTTCACCCAATGAGAATGACAATCGATTCCATGAATCACCGGTGGGGGCGCCATCACCATTGACGCTGTTCCCGGCAAGCCAGAATGTCACATCCCCACTCCCAGTTCCTGGCGCTGTCCATGAAATCATCCAAGCACGATCAGTGGGGTTGCTCCCCGCTTCGGTGTGGGTCAGGGTTGCTCCATCATCTCCATTTTGCACCATGTCCTCATATCCAGCCCCTGCAGACAATGTGCCATCAGAGACCCTCAGCGAGAATCCAGCGGAAGCGGTGCCGCCGATTTCAGGGCCACCGATGATTTCGATTCTGAGTGAATAGACTTGTTCGGATACGAAATTGTATGGGACGTCTGCAATCATGACGGTCACTGAATCATCTGGGGCAATCGCATTTCCTGAATGGCAAGTGCATCCGGTCTTGGCAACATCGGTCCCCCCTTCGGCTTCATCACCAGTGATTCCGACTGGACGT
>CAXEUI010000079.1:0-5628 GCA_963999335.1 uncultured Candidatus Poseidoniales archaeon | reverse complement strand
TTTGGTCGATCGGATTGTTTCGAATTGGTTGGGCAGAGGCGAGAAGGTCGCTATTCTTGCCATCGACCCTTCCTCCCCAGTCACCGGAGGTGCTCTTCTAGGCGACCGGATGCGTATGGCCTCAGTCGATGCTGGAGATAACGTATACTTCCGTTCTATAGCAACAAGAAACTTGCCCGGTGGCATTCCTGCTCGCCTGAACAGGATGGTGGATCTACTGGTTCACGAAGGATGGACCCGCATCATCATCGAAACGGTCGGTTCTGGACAATCAGAGATTCGAATCGTTGCCGTTGCCGATCGGTTGCTTCTGGTTGAAGGTCCTGCACGAGGAGATGTGATTCAGGCAGAAAAAGCAGGTGTACTTGAACTGGCGGACCTAATCGTTGTCAACAAGAGTGACCTTGATGGTGCAGATCGAGTCGCTGATGAAATCCGTCTCTCACTCAATTTATCGGGTAAAGAACCCGCGCCGGTGATTCTATGCTCTGCCGAAACAGGCCACGGTATCGAGGAACTCATTTCGATTCTTGATTCTCTGCCCCCAGTCCGAGGCCCCGCCATCGCTCGAGCGCGCGAACGGCTGTTGGCCGCCCATCAAGAATCACTGCTCTTGCACCCCGATTTCTCCGATGTCCTCAAGTCCTTGACTGAAGGCGACATCTCCATTGAAGATGCGCTATCGATTCTTCAGCGGGGTTAAACCATGTCCGAAATTGAATACGAACCTGATCATGTGAAGCACAGCGTCGGAGGTCGTAAAGGCCACATTTTCAGACGTATCTTCCACATCAGCATGATTGCAATTCCTTGGTTGTATTATGCCCATGGTGAAGCGATTGGTGATTTGGCATCCCTTTCTCCAACCCAATTCATCTCGATGTTTGGTCTCGTCGCCATCCTCTTGGAATCACTGCGAATCAAATTCGGCATTCTCATTGTCGGTCAGCGGGAATACGAGAAACACCAGACCAGCGCATTGGCTTGGGGTGCCTTGTCCATTGTCCTGACCCTCGTCGCCCTCTCCCCTTGGGAAGGTTCAGGGAACACTCACGCAGGGTGGTTGACCATCCCCATCATCCTCTCACTCGCGTTAGGGGATCCATCGATGGGTGAAGCCCGACGGCTGGGTCTTGACAATCGCACGGTCTATGCAATCGGCACCATCGTCTGTGGATTGATTTGGCTTGCCTGTGGGTATTTCTTCGGCACCCCCTACTGGATGGCCCTGCTCATGGGTCCATTGACCATGGCCGCTGAATTGCCGAAATTGAAGTGGATTGATGATAATGCCACAATGCTTCTGATTCCGTTGGCGGCCGTCCTGCTCATCGCACCCTTCCTGTGATGGCTCTCTGTACACACGCTACGTTTACAAAGCGAATTCTTGTGGCCCAATCATGTCCGAAGACTTTGAGGCACCATTGGCGGATGATGCCCCTGGTCAAGGCCTGTACATCTTCGCGTACCTATTCTCCATGCTTGCCTTGGCAGTGACGATGGTTCTCTACACGTAATTGCTGGAAATCATCTCCGCGCCTTCAAATGAATTGAGCCCACCCCCAACCTCATGTGCGGAATCGCCGGTCTGTTCGGTTTGGAGGGCGATGATGCAGGGTTGGCCCATTCCATGGCTTCATTGTTGCAGCACAGGGGCCCTGATGGAACCCGTTCATGGTCCGCACCATGTCGTCATGGTGGCATTGGCTTCGGGCACACCAGACTCTCAATCGTCGACATTGTTGGTTCTGACCAGCCATTGTATTCAGACAATGGTTGCGTCCTAATCGTAAATGGAGAGATCTACAATCATCGTGACATTCGAGAATCATCACGGTATTATCCCTGGCGAACGAATGGTGACGGTGAAGCCATACTCTCCGCCTATGAATCTCGTTCGGATTCCGTGGATTGGTTGAACCGAATCGATGGAATCTGGGGATTTGCACTATGGGACTCGAAAACCGAGCAACTCATCTTGTCCCGAGACCCATTGGGCGTCAAACCACTGGTTCGAACACTGACCCGAGATGGCACCCTCTTGTTCGGCTCTGAAACCAAGGCATTGCGTGCCCATCCTCAGCACACACCTGAATTGGACGAAGAGGCACTGGTCGCCCGATTGGCCTTCGAATATCCTCTCGATGACACGACCTTGTTGAAAGATGTCCATCAAGTTCGACCGGGGACGGTCGAAATCTGGGTCTTGAACGAAGAAGGTGCCCAACTTCAATCGGTGACAGCATATTCTCGGGAAGCCGTGACCCCCTCCGAGCATTGGGACGTCACACAGGCCCCATCTCTGTTGGAAACACTGACCGATAGTTTGGCCGATCGCCTGATGTCTGATGTTCCACTCGGCATTGTCTTGAGCGGAGGTCTTGATTCTGCGATGGTCGCTGCGCTTGCTCACGAGGCGGCTGGCCGAACCGGATATCCTGTACCTGCGTGTTGGACGGTTGCTGAATCGGAAGACAATCCAGATTGGATGGCCGCTCAAGAGGTTTGCAAGGCGCTTGATTTAGAACATCATCAACACATTTTGACAGAAGATGCCTTTTCCAGTGCGCTCCCTGACTTGGCTTGGTTCGGTGAAGATCTCGATTTCACCGTTCTGTTCTTCCAGCCGTTGTTCAAACACATGTCGCAATCGGTGACCGTTGGACTCTGTGGTCAGGGCTCAGATGAGCTCCATGGCGGATATCCACGGTATCAGAATTTGTCGAATCATCGAACCCTCATCCGTTCTCGTCTTGAGAACTGCGAGCATCCATTTGCCAACAAACTCCTCAATTCCACCATCCAACAGCCCGGATGGACTGGCGCCTCTCACCAACCGGCCGCGGTCTTTTCGGATTTGACCAGTACACTGCAGTACGAACTCGACCATGGTCAGTTGACCAATTTCCAATTGCGTCTGGTCGATCGCCATTCGATGGCCCACGGGCTGGAGGTGCGAGTCCCATTTTTGGGAGCCAAACATCGGAATGCCGCTCACAGATTGCCCTTGGATTGGCGATTGCGCGGCTCTCGTGAGAAGATTGCACTTCGGGCAGCTGCGAACCTGACCTCACTCCCTGAATCCATCGTCAACCGTCCCAAATTACCTGCAGGCAGAGCCACATCTCCAACCATGATTAACACCCTCTTGGAAGAATTGGAGGGACACGCCCGAGAATATGCGAATGATATCCCTTCTATGTCAATGATGTTCAAGGGCCAGCCTGAAATAAGTCTGGGTCTTCGATTGTTCCGTTCGATGCACATTACTGATGGTGGGCTCGGTCGCCACGGGAAGGATTTGATGACCCTACTGGAGGATGTGAACTGATGTTGTATCATGGTCCTGAGATTCTCGCCGAACTCGAATCGAGAATCATCGAAAAACAGGATGAATTGGAGGCTTGGTTCGCTGAGCAAAGAGCCAAACTGACCATGCCGATCTACGGCTCAGTCGATATTCGAGATGCCCATTGGAAGGTGGCTGTTGTCGATGCCAATCAATTTCCAGCAGGATTCAACAATCTCAGCGAGGGAGACATTGGCACTCATCTACGTGAAGCGATTGGGGATCTGCGGCACATTCACATCTGGCCGGAATCACATTCGCGCAATCCAGCATATGCTGAGAATATCAAAGCCTTGTCGTCGATTCTTGAGCATGAGGGCTATGCAGTCACCCATGGAATCCTCGAGATTGAAGCTGGAAAACCCGTTTCCTTCCAAGGGGCTGTACCCGATTTGATTTTGCTGAACAATGATTTGACCGATGGTCCACTCCCTGATTTGGGCGTCCCCATATCACCCTCTCCGACCTTGGGCTGGTATCAGCGGCGTAAATCCGACCATTTTCGCTTGGCCCAGGATTATCTGGATGGTGCCGCAGAAATCCTCGGCATCGATCCTTGGCTATTGTCAACACATTGGTTCGTATCCGAGGACAAATGTCTGGAGAAGGACACCTGCCGAACATTGTTGGCTGCAGAAGTCGACGAGTTCTTGGCATTCCTGGGAGCAAAATACGAACAGTATGGCATCAAAGGACAGCCCACCCTCTTTGTCAAGAATGATTCAGGAACTTATGGCCTCGGCATCCTGACAATCACCTCAGGTGATGAGTTACTGAATCTATCGAATCGAAGGATGAACCGCCTCACCTATGGAAAAGGAGGTGTCGATGTGGAGGATTTCCTTCTACAGGAAGGTGTTCCGAGCGCCCTTTCTTGGGACGACATGGTTGTTGAACCGGTCGCATATTGTGCCAATGGCCGAATCGGGGGTTGGTTCTATCGCGCCAATGCAAAGAAAAGTGAAATCGCGAATCTGAACAGCCCATCTTCGATTTTCCTTTCCCCGAATGAAATCGATGACCCCGTCATCGAATCACGTCGAAATCACTGGCACATGCTGGTGGCCGAAATCGCCATGCTGGCCATGGCTGCAGAGGCCGAATCATTCGACTGATTCTTCTTCTTCCAACTCAGGTGGAGCATCCATTCCCATGATTTCGTAGTTTGAAGGAAAGAGTGCGACGAGTACACCTGCGATGCCCGTGGCCAATGCCCACCAGAACATCTTGTAGGCAATCGCCATCTCCAACGCGATTGCAACCAGCAGCAGACCACCCAGATTGGAAATCCATACCAATCGCTTGAAGGTGGCCAATCCGACACCCTTGGTGGTCCCAGAGATTGAATCAGGGCCGAATTCCGCCCCGAAGCGAACCGGGTCATCATCTGCCATGTCCATGCCTCCTGTTGTGGGTTATCAAGCGTTTTCAACGGTCGATCATGATGATGGCATCCGTCGGACAAGCCAAAACACAGAGTCTGCACCCTGTACATGGATCGCGAAGAATCTTGGCTTTTCGATTGACTTCTATATCGAGAATCGGACTCGCCAGAGGTGTATCGTAGATTTCGATTGCATCATCATCACAGACCATGTTACATTGGTCGCATCCGATGCACAATTCTTCCTTGACAAAGGCGACCGTTCCGGGGCCACCCTTGACCTGCTCACGCACCTCTGTGCGCATCGAATTCAGGGCAAGGCGAATCCGTGCGGCCTCACCGAGCCGGCGAGCTTCCAACTCCTTGCGTGAAGTCATGGTTGCCCGGGGGCGCCACATCTTCTCAAGACTTCCCTATGCAAAGAAGGTCAACCAGAGCGGGTGAATCGACAGGAGAACGGCCACAACAAAGCCACACAGCGTTCCTTTGGCCATGTTCGGTCGGTCATATCCCATGGCGATCAGGATGAGGAAGAATCCGATGATGAAATCACACACCATGCCAATCCATGCGGCCTTCCAAGACAAGGCAATCGCCATGGTTGCGGTGGCCAAGGGTCCGATGCTGAATCCAGAGATCCAATCTCGGTCTATGGTGACCAATTGCCTCACGCCTGCTTCTTTGCCTCAACTTGTCTAGCGAGGAAGGAGACCACATCGAGAATCTCAAAGTCGTGCTTCGGGTCCCCTTCAAACTTCAGGCACTCAAAGTGAGAGACACACTTTGGACAGGATGTGAGCATGATATCTGCTCCTGTGGCCCGAACTTCATCGAATCTCTGGACGCGGAGGGCGCGACTATCCTCGTTGCAGGACATCATGCTGGAGACGCCACA
>CAXEUI010000078.1:0-5637 GCA_963999335.1 uncultured Candidatus Poseidoniales archaeon | reverse complement strand
GTCATCAACGGCCTCGTCACTGCCCCGTGCCACAGGCAGGCCGGCTGCTTCCATGGCTTTGCGAGCCTCGATTTTATCCCCCAAGAGAGAAATGACATCGGCACTTGGACCAATGAAGGTGATGCCTTCCTCCTCACATCGCTTGACAAAGGCAGCATTCTCCGCTAGGAATCCATATCCCGGATGAATGGCTTCTGCACCCACATCCTTTGCAGCCTGAATGACCGCTTCATAATCGAGATACGAATCCAAGGGGTTGGTTCGATAGATGGGGATGGCGTAATCAGAAAATCGAACGGGGAGAGAAAGTCGATCCTCTCTACCATGGACAATGCAAACTTCGATGTCGAGTTCACGGAGGGCACGACTGATTCGAAGCGCAATCTCGCCTCGGTTGGCAATCAAGACGCGCTTGAACATGGATGTGGGCATTCGCGACTGGTTCAAAGGCGTGCCGCATCCGCCCTTTGGGCGGATTGTCTCAGTATACGTCGCGCAAGTAGCGCTTCTCTTCTCTCATCAGAGTCTGCTCCACAAACTGCTTGGCATCTTCCTCAGACAAGCCACCATGCTCTGCACAGATATTGATCAGTGTCGAGTGAACATCCTTCGCCATGTGATTCTTGTCACCACAGACATAGAAGTAACCTCCATTGTCAATCCATTCCCATATTTCTGCACCGTGTCCAGCCATCAGATGTTGCACGTAGACCTTCTCTGGACCTTCGCGAGACCATGCCAAATCGAGTTTGTCAATGGTTCCATCATCCACATAGGCTGCGATTTCATCTCGATACAGGAATTCACCAGCCTCAGTCCAATCTCCGAAGAAAAGCCAATTTTGACCTGTGGCACCGTCTATCTTTCGCTGTTGTAAGAATGCTCGGAATGGGGCAATACCCGTACCTGGCCCCACCATGATGATGTCCTTTGAGCCATCCTCTGGAAGAATGAATGATCGAGTTGGAGACATGAATACGCGAACGTTGCTGGTACCTTCAGGGACCCGATCTGCAAGATATCCGGTCGTCAGTCCAGTCTTTGCTCGACCGTGTCCTTCGTATCGAACGATTGCAATGGTCAAATGAACGGTTCCCGATTCAAAATCAGGGGAAGACGCAATCGAATAGAGGCGGGGCTTCAAACGGTTGATTTGGTCGACGAAGTCCTGACCACTGAATCCAAGATGTCCGAAGTCATTGAGCACATCGATGTAATCGCGAGCCCAGAGATAATCCACCATCGCTTTGTCATCAGAGGTCAATGATTCCCACAGTTCAAACGCTGGATCAACGCCGCCTCCATTTGGACTGTATCCTTCAGGATAGTCGTCATCATCACCGGACCATGACCAATGCATGGTGGCTTGGCCTGAATCGACAGATGTTCGAACACGCTTGACAATTCGAATTTCGGTTGGGCCGCCAGTGGCTGCGAATTTATTGCCGATACTGGCAACGAATTTCCGATTGGCCTGATGAATTTCGTAGTGATTGGAGAGGGCATCGAGGAGCGTCATCTCACCGATGTGGGTTTCCACGATTTCATCAGAATCAGCACCTAGCGCGACTATCACATCTTCAACCAACTCGGTCGATGTGACAGGAATGATACCGAGTGCGTCACCAGCTTTGTATGCTAAACCGGAGTCACCTAAATCAAAGACCATGTGACGTGTTTCTTTTTTTGAACCCTCACCATTCAGGATATGGTTGACTCTGAGTGTGGATTCGTAGGGGTTCTTTGCACTCCATTCTGCCATCGAATCACCTTGAGTGTCAGCCCACTCCCGTAGGAGTGACGAGAGCCCCTCGTCTTTCGTATTTCAACCAAAGGGGTCAGACGCTAGTCATCTTGAATATTCAATCCTGAAATCCGAGGCGCAAACTTGACCTAATCTAATGCTCACGCGAATTTGAGGGGAGCCGATGGTGGAGATTATCTTCCTTGGAACAGGGAATGCTTTCTGTCCATCTGGGCGTCTCCATTCTCTCGTACTCATCGACGGAAATATGCTCGTCGATACGCCACCGACCGTCATTCCCCAACTGCGTCAACATGGCATCTCGCCGGCTGAAATCACAGATTTGTTCATCACGCACTGGCATGGGGATCACACCTTCGGACTGCCGTTTCTTCTCCTTGAACGAAAATGGATCTCAGATCGTCAAGCCGAGAAGCGATTGAAGATTCACGCGCACGCCGGTGGTGAAGCAAGGCTGACTCATCTCTGTGAACTGGCGTACCCCGAATCATTGGGTGATCTTTCCTGGGTCTCACATCATACAGAGAATGGAGAAGCGCAGGGGTGGAAATTTGAGCGATTTGAAGTCTGTCATAACCCTGCAACAGAACCTCACGGCTATCGTTTTGAGAAGGATGGTTTCATTCTCGTGCATTGTGGTGATTCGGGTCCTTGTGAAAACATCGAGCGGCTCGCCCCTGAAGCCGACGTCATGATCATTGAACTCGGCATTCCAGATGATGTCGATAGTCCCTACCACTACACTCCATCTCGACTAGCGGCTTTGGCTCTAGAAAATCCGAAAACCACCTTCTTGGCCACGCACAATTTTTCGGAGGGGGGACAAACATCGGATCTCCCTGAAAATGTAATTGAGGTAGAGGATGGAAATCAATTCACATTCTAACTGTAATTATATTATAAATAAAAATAACTGTATTTTGAGATAAAATGGGGGGTCAATTCTCACATTACCAACTGATTCCAATTGGAATCGAGTTCTTTTGTGAATCGAACGATGAAGTGGGGTGGATTCAATATCGACAGGATGGAACACCATAGATCCTAGAGTGCTAGTGAGAACAGATTCTCAAATGATATCTCTTCTGTCTTCAGAGAAGGAGATTCTCCGAAATCGGGACCATGAGGACCCATATGATGATAAATTCGGCGTCAAACTCAATCCATTTATCGAGAGAGAGCAATGAGTATTTATCTGGCTGATTCCAATTATCCAGCAAGTGAGGCAATCATACTTAATTACCCCACTCACCCTCGGAATTATCCCTGTAGAGTTTGAACGTCCGAGTGTTGGTGCATATTGGTCGACTTGAGGGATATGCGGAAGTGTTAAGAAATGAGTCAAAATCTTTTCGATAATCTCCTGCATGTGAAAAGCCTCTTCCGGGATCGTCGAGCACTCGGTCACGCATTCAATCCTCAAAAATTACCTCATCGCCGAGATGAGATATCAGCACTTGTCAACAACCTTGTGGAAGCGTTGAGGGGGCATGCTCCCTCAAACATGAATTTGTACGGTAGACCTGGGTCTGGGAAGACCGCCGTGACCCGCTTCGTTTGTCGTGATTTGGAATCGAAAGGAGCAGCGGAAGGATGCAATATTCGAACGGTCGAAATCAACTGTAGAAATATCGATACAAAATACAGGGTCCTCGCTGAAATTGGAAATAAATTGGCCGAAGAAGGAGACGATACCATTCCCTTCACCGGATGGCCTGCTGACAAGGTATTCGACCGCGTGCGCGCGCGCATGCAGGCACGCGCAGGCGTACACGTTATTGTCTTAGACGAAATTGATCATCTCGTTCGAAAAGGGACCGAGGGTGATGATTTACTCTACAGTTTGACCAGTCTGAACATCGGATTGCTCGAGGGAGCATTTTGTTGTGTGATTGGAATCAGCAATGATCTTGCATTCACAGAAATGTTAGACCCTCGGGTCCAATCTCGTCTCGCCCCCATCGATGTTGTATTTTCACCATACAATGCCGCACAGTTGGAGGATGTGTTGAGGCCACGCGCAAACAGGGGAATCCAGAATGATGCTTTGGATGAGGCAGTCATACCACTGTGCGCTGCACTGGCTGCAAAAGAGGATGGGGACGCACGAAGAGCTCTCGATCTGCTGAGAATCTCAGTTCAACAGGCGGAGCAGAGTGAGGTTTCCACTGTTGGCATCAATCATGTGAGGCAGGCCCAGAATCAGCTTGAATTCGATCAGATTACGCCGACGATTCAAAACCTACCTCTTCAACAGAAATTGGTGTTATTCTCAATCATCATCAACGAGAAGAATGGTCTCTCAAACATCTCAACAGGAGAAGTCTATGGGACCTACGAAATGGCGTGTGAGAATGCGGGTGAAAGGCCGCTGACAAGCCGGCGTGTCTCATCACTAATCAGTGGTTTGGACATGGCAGGAATCATCACGGCCAAGACGACGAGCCGAGGGCGACATGGGATGTCCAAGCGAATCAATACCTGCTTACCGCCCGCCTTTGATGCTCTGCATATCATGCGCTCTGCAGATTCGGTGATGGATGGTGTAGTCAGCGCTCGATATCGGCTCCAGAACAGACTCTAGAGCCGACATTCGCAGGGCGTGTTTTTCGGGCAATGGTTATGACGAGTACATGGGTCGCCGAGCCGATGAGCGCGGAAAATGGGCATGATGGGCGCGGGCTCGCGTCACTCGCATTCGCTCTCGGCCTCTGGGCAACGGTTCTCGGAATTCTCAACATCATGTACGGAATTGGAGGCACGGCCGAACACAAACTCAAGGTCGTGTGGGCTGCATATCTCAGCGTGGGTCAACTCTATCCCGACCTCTTCACCGCAGATATGGTCTATCGACCATTCAGTGATTCTGTTTTCTTGGCTCTCTCCATCGGCTTGATGGGATTGGGGGGCCGATGCATACACAATTCAACCGACGGAGGAATTGTCGCGTGGGTTCAAAGCATTGCGACCTGCGATTCGTGGCTCAGTCTGATGTCAACAAGTGAAGCAGGAGGGAAGATGACCGCAGCCATGTGGTGCATTGTTTTGGGTCTAGTATTCTACATCTATCAGAGCATCGTTCATTGGAACTGGGTGGATGTTGGAGTCTATTCTGTGACCGCTGCCCTGCTCGGCTTCGGTGTGGCCTTGGTGTTTGCAGCCAAAGCCGAGATGGAAGAATAATCACTCTTTCCTCTGGAACGGGCGGGAATGCCCGTGTCGTCCAAGAAGAGCGTCGATGAGACCGAAACCTGCCCCCATCCAGAGGGCTCCACTCCACAACAATTGATGCCATCGTGAAGCGTATAACAGACACCAGAAACCTGCTGTTGATGCGGCAAGCCACCACAGGAGATTCTGCTGAGGCAACCACAACAGAAGGGCGATCGCCATGCCCAAACCGATGATGGCAATGGGCAGCATCCATACAACTTCTTTGGCATCACTCACGAAATCGTGCAAGAGAATGAAACCGTTGGGTTTGCGAACACCATGACGGCCAAAGTGCCTGCGGATTCGCATATGAGCGCGCGCATCACGACTTCGTTTGAACAAGAAAACGCGCAAGGAGGTCTCAGCAACGTGATGCACAACTGCAGCGGGAGCATGGACGATGACGCCGCCAGTCTGAAGCAATCGCAAACTAACTTCCATGTCTTCAGCGTGATACCACTTCGGGTTGAAGCCCCCCACTTCAATCAACGCTTGTCGGACAAACATCGAACATGGGCCATTTGCTAGGGTTGTGAGTCGTGGCCTTCCCATGTATTTGCGGGCGATTGAACGCGAACGAAGACGGCTGGTCGCCGTATCACCTTCGTCAAAGATGGTCCGGCCGGTCACAGCCAACACTTGTTCATCATCAAGTCCAT
>CAXEUI010000077.1:0-5642 GCA_963999335.1 uncultured Candidatus Poseidoniales archaeon | reverse complement strand
TGGCATCGGAATCGCAACACTCATCGGCAATTCACAGGTCATTATCGTAACTCTGGCGTCGTGGAAAATGTTCGGTGAAAAACCGAATCCTGCCATCCTCATTTCATTGCCAATTGTGATGATTGGATTGGCTCTCATCTCTGGCATTGGAGATTCAGACCCCTATGGCGAGGATCCTGTGAAAGGTGTCATCTTTGGAATCATCGGTGCTTTATTCTATTCCTTTTTCCTCATCGTGTTTCGTTATGCAAACAAGGAATTGGCACCCGTTTCTTCCGTGCAATTCGACGCCACCGCTGGGGCCGCTCTAGGTCTGTTGGTTCTTGGTTTACTTCCCCTCAGCAGTGCAGCGATCGAGCCCCTCGATATCCAGCCGACATGGCCGGGCCACGGCTGGCTCATGCTGCTGGCTCTGCTCAGTCAGGTCGCTGGCTGGATGGCCATCGCCCATGCCTTGCCTCGACTGCCGGCTGCCCACACTTCCTTCGCAATTCTGCTGCAACCTGTGCTGACCCTGATTTGGGGTTATGTTCTCCTCCATCAGGATGGATATTCACAGAATCAGGTGATTGGCATCTTCCTTGTATTGGCTGCCATCATTTCAGTGACACTGTACGGCTCTGCGACGACTGTCGAATCGAGTGAAGATCAGGAGATGCTTGCTGAAGGCGATGCCACTGAATGAAGTCTCCATGCCTCAATTGTGGAAGCAATCAGAACCACCGCAGCGCCGATGATGGCAGCAAAAGCAGCCTGCTCCGCCGGGTTGTGAGATCCAGGGATGAGGGCCCAACATGCGATGAGATCCGCGATGATTCCAGACCACAGCAATGCTGCATATCGCATGGGTCGTTCACTCACTTGAACCAACGTCAATGGAACACTGGCGAAAAGAGCCAGAATCCAAGCCAACAGCAGCCAAGAGAACACGACAGTCGCTTTGTCAGCATAATCAGGGAATACCGCGATGATCGCCTGCATTCCAATCAATCCACCAATGAAGAAACCAGGTATGGAAGCAATGCCGATGAGAACTGCCGCTCGTTTCGCACGGTACCACACCTTCTCCTGTTCATCTCTGACCTCGCCGAACCAGGACAGCATCACCGCCCGAATCGATAGGAGGGGCGCATAACCAGCGATGAAAGCCAGCCACGCAATTTGGAAAATTTCAACCTGCATCGGTGTTGAGATCAATCCGAGCATCAGTTTCTCGATGCGAACATTGGCCACCAATGCGATGGCGGCCAACAAGAACGGTGCACCCAATCCAATGAGTTCCCTTCCCTCAGCAGTTGTGGTCTCGAGTTCCATGCCTCCCGTGGCAGAAGCAAGGCGTCGTTCACCCAAGCGGATGGCAATCAGCACCGCTCCCAAGGGTCCGACGAAGGTCGCAAGTGCAAGGGCGATTGGATGGGCTCCGAATTGTGATACGGCCAGTACAATTCCGACTGCGGTTGCCCCACGATCGACAAACCGAACCAATGCTTCCTGCCGTGATTCCCCCAGTGCGCGCAGAGCTGCACGGTGTGCATAGGTCAGAATTTGAACACAAGCAGAAAGCGCGAGAATGAAGGACGCAATCAACCAAGCTGTTGATTCACCAACCCACATCCATCCTAGCAGACCGCCAATGGCGATGATTGGCAAGGCGAACCGCACTTGGATTCGCAGGCAACGATGGACCAGATCGTGTGCAGCGCCCCCCAATCGTTCCCCATCACGCCCGATGAGCGTCGGCAATCCGAGATCGACGATGGTCGCCGTCACATAGAACAGATCGAGGAGAAGAACCCAGCGTCCATAATCACCATCAGAAAAGGTTCGAGTCAGAACGACATGGACCACGATTCCAACCAGAAGTGCCGCTAGATCCGCGGCAGAAAGCCAGAGCGTATCCCGCTCAAGACGAACTCTGCGCGTCACCTCTTCACCTCGAGCAGCATCTCGTGCAATGCCTCGGTGCAGTGTCCCCAAGTCATGCTGCCTTCTGCCTCTTCTCGTGCCAGAGCACCCAAACGGCGCCGCTCTTGAAGGGGAAGATTACACAATGCATGCAATGCTGTTCTACAGGCCTCATCATCGCCCAGTGGAATCAATGTCAGCCACTCAGCATCACGGTAACGCTCTAGGCCGCTGACCTCTGAAGCGACCACTGGCAAGCCTGCAGCGGCATATTCTGCGACTTTGAGTGGAGATGCATGTCTCCACACATCCCGCTTGGGCAGATGGAGAACTCCGACATCAGCGCCCGCCAATCGGGACGCGACATCTCCAGGCCCCTCCACTCTCGTCATGTTGGACAATCGCTGAGAATCATTGCCCTCACCGAAGAGCAGGAGATTCACGCCCATCTTCGTCAATCGATGAAGTTCCCTTGAACGATCCAGTGAACCATGACAAACGACGAGAGGTTCATCATTCATCGTGGCGGTCTGAAATGCGGTGATGTCGACACCAGCTGGCACAATCGCCGAAGGCTTTCGCCAACTTTGCGAGGCATCCATGTAGGCGCTTTTCACGGCTCTTCCAGCCGCCCTGATTCTTGCGATTTTCCATGCTTTTCCGTATTGTTTTCTCTGTAACCAACCCACGATTCCTGTGGTGACAGGCGGGCTCCTGTCCATGATGACCCACGGGATGTCAGATTGAAACAATTGATTCCCAGCCCCTTCGACAGCCGTCCATTCAACGATGGCTACACTAAATCCACCCAGATTCATTGAGGACAGTCGCTCCGCGATGCTTCGGCTGAATGTCTGATGTCCACGACCCAATCTTGTTGACCGTTCCACTCGATGTTGACCATCAGGACTCATGAATTCGATTTCCCAGCCGCGATTCTTCAGGGCCGAAGCGATGCCTCTCTGTGTCGTAGCAGCCATCTCTGTTTGGCGACGATGGGTAACCCAAAGGAGTCTCAATTTGCCACCTCATCGTACAGTTGGCCCCACATTGTAACGACACGTTTCAAATTGTATTTCTCCGCTTCCTTGGGTCCAGCCGCAGCCATTTTTTCCCACAGAACTCCCTCGATCATCTCGCCCATGGACTTCGAAAATGCAGTTGCTGTCAAATCGATGACCTGTCCAGATTTCTCAAAGACCCCTTCGCTGGCCTTTGATGCCAATACTGGCATTCCTCTGGCCATGGCCTCGATGACAGACATCGAGAGTCCCTCCCATTTCGAGGGAGACAAGAGTGTGCCACAGGTGGACATGAGCCGTTCTTTCTCTTCACCGCTAACCCAACCATGGCCAATGATTCCAAGTTCATTGTGCTCCATCCCGGTGAAATGCAAGGTAATGTCCTGTCCAGTTGCTCTCAGCAGCCTGGTTGCTTCCATCGCAATCCCTTGACCTTTCATTGGATTTGAACGCCCCATCAAGAGGAATTGTTTGCGATCTCTTTGTGATGACACCGGCACATTGGGTACGGGATTTGGAATCACACTCGATTCTCCAAGCCAAGGAGAAAGACACTCTTTCCAAGCATCAGTAAGGACGACCGTGTGAAGATTTGAACAGATTCGATGGACCTCAGGTCCTCGTTCTTTGCAATGGCGATCAAAATCACCCGAATGAAGAGAGAGGATGATGGGTACGCCGGCTCTCTGTGCGATTTTGATGAGTCCCTTTTTTCTCTTCCACGACCATCGAGTCGCAGAATGGATGTGCACAACATCGACATTTCCTCGACTCAATCGTTCGTCTAGATCCTTGCGAACTTTCCACCACGCTTTCAAGACTGGAATGACGCCACCATCTGCATGGCTGGCCATGATTTCTGTGTTCCATCCATCGGGTGGATTGGCCGCAAGGAGTTGAATTACTGCCCCCATTCCACCCCGAGTTTGCGAGGGTCCGACGTGAAGCACCGTACGCATCGCTTTCCCCTCGGCCGGCTCACGACGTATCTATCGAATGAAGGGCTCGCCATCGCAGTTCTCGACGGTGTGCTTATCGTTGACCCTTTCGAGCGACCCATTGGAGAGGCCGATGATTGAGCGATTAGCCTTCCTCACAGTGCAGGTTGGTGCAACGATTGCAGTCATCCTTCCGTTGGGTATTCATTGGTTCTTGAATCGTGGGTGGATGCGCCAAAGTCCGTCAGCACCCGTGGCTTGCAAGGATGAAGATCTGCCCCGCCTTTGCATTGTCATTCCAACGTGGAATGAAGCCAATGTCATCGAATCGAAATTGGACGATCTTGTGGCTCAACGATATCCGGAATCAAAGCGTCGCCTATTGTTGATTGATTCTGCCTCTACAGACGATACCGTATCCATCGCTTCCAAATGGAATGAAACGCATGGGATTGGATTGGAAATTGTGCAGATGCCCGCGCGTCTGGGCAAATCAGCAGCCATCAATCGAGCCATGCAGGAATTGACTGAATCAGACGATGTCTTCGTCATGACAGATGCAGAAGCCACCCTTCAGGATGGGGCCTTGCGTCGAATTGGACGGTGGATGAAGGACCCCTCCATCGGAGCGGTTTGTGGAACACTCAGTGACACCACCGAGGACACCACCTATCGTGGATGGTATCGCTGGTTCCGAGCGGGTGAATCTCGGGCGGACTCAACGCCAATCTTTGAGGGTTCAATCGCTGCATATCGCGCAAGTGCTCTACATTCTGTTGAACCTAGTGCCAATGCAGATGACTCTCAGCTCGCGGTCTTGGTTCGAAATGAAGGATTGCGTGCAATATCTGATGAATCAATCCGTTTCTCCGAGGCCCCCCTCACCGACGCCAGAGAGTATCACGATCGCTCTGTCAGAAGAGGCCAGGGCCTTTCTCGTCACTTTTGGCGCCATCGTTCTCGTTGGTTCAAAAATGGACGTTGGGGTACCATATTGGGGCTGAATGGTTTGCAGCACTCGATATCTCCGTGGTTTGTTCTGATTGGCATATTGGCGGGATTCGCACATGCGAGCACAGTGTTGCTGATTGGATGGTTCGGTGGCGAACCCATGCTCTTGGATCGAGCCATGCTCTTGGTCGACGCGTTGGTATTGGCAAGTCTTGGACTGGGGATTACAGGTCTACGAATCCCTCTATGTGGTTCTGCTGTTGCCTTCTTGACACAGAATCTGCGTCTGGTTCAAGGCATGCTTCTTCTTCAGTTTGGACGCAGTTTGCATCAATGGAATCCCAGCAAATCAAATCGACGTGTACGCTGAAACAAAAAAAAGCCCCCCGAGGGCGCCGAAGCGCCCTCGAGGGACAAGTGTGTTATCCTGGGTTGGTTTCACGAGCTGTCAGTGTTTACTGAGTAACTTCAGCTGACGGTGACATCATCGGTACCAGCGACTGCAGTGCCACGGTATGTGACGTACATGTCGATGTTTGTTGCACCATCTGCGATGTCAGTTCCGCTCTCTGAGAGGATCAGGAATTCGCCTGTCTCCCAAACTGCGTTGTCGTCGCCGTCTTGACCGATTGAGCACTCTTCAGTGCCATCAGTTGAGCAGTCGTAGGTGTTGTCACCCACGCTCAACTTCATGACAATGAACGCCCAGTTCAGGTCGTCCTCGGCGTGCTGCCAACGAACGCTAATCAATGCGTTGTCGTCACCACTGTCTGTCATTGCGGCTGCGTCGTCAGCTGTGTAGCTGTTGCGCGTACCGCTCTCGGGC
>CAXEUI010000076.1:0-5652 GCA_963999335.1 uncultured Candidatus Poseidoniales archaeon | reverse complement strand
CGAATACGGGATCACGCCGGTGGGCGAGGCGGTACAGAATCTGCCCGAGGGCAAGTTTGTCCTGACTGTAAAACAGAAACAACTGACCCTCACATGGGTGCCAACCAAGCGGGCCAAGTGGGGCCGGGTCGAGCGCGTGGTGCAATTGAAATGAAACTGCGCGTCCAAAGAACCCGCAGCGAGGCCGGCGTATCGCTCATCGAATGCCTGGTTTACATCGGGCTCTTCACGGTGTTGCTGCTCTGCGGATCGCGGTTTTTCACAGTGGTGTATCAACATAACAAGGCCGTGGCCAAGGCCGCCGGTTATACCTCTGCCGCACTGGACGCAGCCAGACATTGGCGGCGTGACATTGCCAACGCCAAGGGCGAGCCGAAGCTAATACGCGGCGAACGCTTCGACGTCATCCGGATCGATCAGGCTAACGGCGAACGGGTCAGCTACCGCGTCAACGGCACCCGACTGGAGCGAAACAAGGGCGACGAATGGATACCGATCATCCGGCGCGTGGCTTCCTCCATTATGCTGCCTGATCAACGCGAACACGTCCGGGCCTGGCGATGGGAATTGGCGATGGAGACCAAGTCGCGGTTCCTTGGTGATCCCGTCCGGTTTTCCTTCACCGCAGTGCCGGGACATCCGCTCGCCCCGCGCCCTGCCAAGGCCCAACCCCCAACCCCGACACCGGAACCAAGCCTGTGAAAATTCGCACCAATCCAGAACGGGGGGCGATCCTGACCGGCGTCCTGCTGGCTCTGGCAGCCTGGGCGCTGGTGTTGTTGAACTTTAACTCGAGCAACTCACACGGCCTGCGTCACCGGCTCAAGGCCTACGAGCAGGAGAACCGTGATTATCTGACAGAGAAATACGCCGACCAGGTTAAGGAAGTGAAATGAACCGGCCGAGCAACCAGCCAAAATGAGCGAGCAAAAATATCCCAAGGCATTGCCGCCACAGATAGCCACGCCTGTTCGTAAACCCGCCATGTTTCGTTCCAATTACGGTGGATTTGAGGTTCTGGGAGGGTTTGCTTTGTTAGACTTGATTGGGTTTTTACTCGGCTCGTTTTGGGGTCCATTGGTGGGGGGAGACATTGGGCCTTCTTTGCAAGGTGGATTGATGGGCATGATGATTGCCATTTGGGCGCCGTTTTCCTTTGTGCTTTCCTTGTCACCTTTTGGGGGAATCGCCGTTCTTGGCTGGGTGATCTACCAAACCCGCAGATACTGGTATGCTTGGCTTGGTTTGATACTACTTGCTCTGGCCTCTCCGTTCCTGCTGGTCCTCTGCCAAAGCATAACAGAATCCATTTTTGCCAAGACGCCGCCAATTCCTGAGGTGGCCGTCGCTATTTCGGTGGATAGTGATAGGGATGGATCCGATGACTATGATGGGATTTTGACCGGCCATAATCCGAAAGACCCGAACGATGCACCAACGCAGGTGGAAGCGGACAACGCACCGACCACTGTGGACAACGCACCGGCAAAAAGAGATGCCGCTGAAGGATCAGGAGAGAACTTCATTTGGTATCCAGACGAGGAATCCCTGCCCGATCCAAACCTGAGGGACAGCCGGGGCATGACCGTGCTACACGTGGCTGCGGCAATCGGGCGCGTGGGTGTCGTGGAGCAACTGCTGAAGCTTGGCGCTGACCCCTCTGCAGTGGATGACTTCGACTTCTATGTAGTCTGGGCAAGTGAACACCCAGTTGAGAATGTCGCCATCAAGTGGATGGAATGCGAAGAAAACCCATCGGAATGTGGCCTATTGGTCATCCATCAACAGCGCCAGTCATGGAATGGTCCAATGAATATCATTCTTGAAAAGGCGTCTTATGGTGGCAATTCACTCAATGAAGCGACCGCTTCAGACATCGTCCCCAACAAACCAATCTGGGTCACTGTGACCATTCACGACGTCAAGGGCAATGCTTTCCTGACCAACCTTGGAGAGCACATGACCCTCGTGACACCAATCGATAATTCTGGAGACATCATTGCACCTGATCGATTGCCTGAACCGGATGTAGAGGATCGGCCGAGTGATACTGGAAATGGCCTTTTGGTCACGTTCTCGACCAGTGATGCCAGCGACCTAGACCACTACGATATCTATGCGGACACCATTCCATTCACAGATGTTGGTACGAGAGAACCTGCGATGACCGTCAACCGCGATGGCGACACCGGATTCTCTTGGCAGGATGGCTTCGGCGGGGGCCGTCAAGCCACGGAGATGATTTCGGTCGAACTCACTTCACTCTCCAACGACATGGGCATTGATCCCGGCGTGATGATCTGGGTCGCCGTTGTTCCAGTGGACTCATCGGACAATGCATGGTTGACCGACCTCAATGTTGGTCAAGCAGCTGCAGTGGATGACAGTCTGCTCGACCCCGGACTCCATCTTCCAGAAATCACTGGTATCCAAGCTTCGTGGAATGAGGATGGCACTGGCATCGTCGTTACCTGGGACGAGTCCGCGGATGCACAGGTCCGCGGTTACATCGTCCACCTCAGTTCCGAGATTTACGAAGACGTACGATATGCAGATCATCAACTCGCGATGGTTCAAGGAACACGTTTGACCATCAAAGCAAGCGATTTCGACCCTGAACTTGATGTCAATGCCACTTGGTATGCCTCTGTCGTCGCTACCGATGGCGAAGTGAACCGCTTTGGCGTATCGCCAGTGGCCGTCGAAGAATGGGATCCAGACAATCCCAACACAGGAGTCGAGATTGACGAAGAGGGCTCCGGTGAATGGTGGAACGAACTGAATCCCATGCAAGTGGCCTTGATGACCGTGCTCACGCTCATGATTGTCCTGCTCTCGATGATCATCCTAGGTCGTCTACGAAGAGCACGTTACGATCCGACGGAACATGCAACACCCAACTGGGAACTGCAGGTTGATGATTGGGGTGGTGACAATTACGCGACAACAATGGAGCCTCAGGTTGACTTTGAGGATACTTTGGTGCCGGCTGCGACAACGATTCAAGAGGCCACGCCACCTCCTACCAGCACACCTTCTTCACCCAGCAGAACGACCCCAACTGTCACTGATGATGACCTAGAGTCACTCGCAGGAGATTTGCTTGGGAAAACAGAAACCAAGGATTCTGCGGATCCATTTGGTCTCGACGATTTGTTGGACGAGATTTGAAGCGTAACAGAGCATCCGGGGATTGAGCCTCATGGATGACAATGCCTCTGTTGGAGCATCTGTGTTCACCACTCTGCGTTGGGAGGAGGGCCGTGTTGCCTGGCTGGAAGCACACTTGAAACGCCTTCGCGCACACGCGGGAAGATTGGAAATCGAGTGGCCAGAAGATTTCGAAGAACGCCTCGCCTCCTCCTCTCCGACTGGCGATGGCAATCTGTGTCAGGTAAAATTGAGTCGAAATGGCCAGATCGAATTGACTCTTCGTTCAGCTGATTATCCTCCATCACCATTGTCTGCAGTCTCCCATACAGCCCCACGTTTCACGAGGAAGGCACAAGGAACCAAGCATGCCGCTTGGACTCCGTATAGTGATGCACGAACAGCTGCCGAAAATGCTGGTGCGGACATCGCATTACTGGTCCATGATGGTGCCGTTGTCGACGGCGATCGTTGTACCCCAATCCTTCTCGATTTGGATGGCGTTGCATATGCGCCTTCCTTGGAAGGCGGAGGTATTGATTCAATCACCCTCAGCATCTTGAAACCGGCCATTGAGGCAGCGGGTATCCCCTTCCGTCATGCTCGATTGACAGAGACATTGCTGGGCCGATCCAGTGAATTGATCGTCGTGGGAACGGGCGTCACCGTTGCCTGGATCGACGAGATTGATGGTCAGAATGTGGGGGCCGATTCTCCGGGCCCCCTTTACGAAACCTGTAACGCTGCCTTCGTTTCCGCGCTTGATGACGCTTGGTCAACCTTGGGATGATTTTGATGAAGGGACTTTGTGAAGTTGAGGAACGAGACGCCCTCATCCTCGATCTATTGACACAACTCCGCCAAGAGGGTATGTTCGGTGGAATCCACGGCGCTCCCGACGAGTTGCTTCTTCATTCTGGCGGCCCAGAAAGCGACCTCTCTCAACGCAGTTTGCTGATGGGTCCTGCTACACGCCGATACCTCGTTCGTCAACCTTCGATTGAATCTCATTCTACAATCAGGTCACCGCTCCGTGGTGAGATTGATCTTCAATCCAATCCTGCCCCGATGCAGATCCATGTTGAAGATTGGGATGATGGCTGGATTCATCGGGAGATCATCTATGGGACCGACCTCGCCGATGGCTTGCGTCAATTGTCACCTCATCTTCCACTCGCTCAAGGTGATGGCTTCCAAGCGGGGGGCCTTGCTGGGTTGCTCACCTACGACATGGTTCAACACACTGAACCGCTGAGATTCCAACATCCTCCTGTTGAGGATTCCATCCTGATGATATTGTATCTTGCAGATCGTTGGATTGTCCATGACCGGATCGAATCTACGATTGAGATTCATTCATCGATTGACAACGATGGTTGGGTCGCAGAGATTGAACGCATCTTGAATCAACCCGTGCCAACACGCAGTCCGCCCGCACCCCCACGCGCGCGAGAACCCTCGACGGAAACCGATGCTGTGCATGCTCAGAAGGTGCGCCGAACGCAGGATGCGATTCGCGAAGGTGTTCTCTATCAACTGAACTACGGGCGCACATGGTCGGCTGAGATTGATTCGCCTTGGGATGTTTTCGAGCGTCTTGAACGAGACAATCCAGCCCCTCTTTCAGCTTGGTTACACTCTCCTGATCTTCACATTGCAATCGCCAGTAGCAGCCCAGAACTCTTGCTCAAACAGGAAGAACAGATTATTTCGACGCGTCCCATCAAGGGCACGCGTCCACGTGGAGATGATTCTGAACATGATGCAAATCTACGTGGTGAACTGGTTGGGAGCCGAAAGGAGATTGCTGAACACCTCATGCTTGTGGACTTGGAACGCAACGACCTTGGTCGAATCTGCATGCCTGGAAGCGTTCGATGGAAGCGGTGGAGAATCGAATCATTTCCCCATGTTCAGCACATGGTCAGTGAAATCGAAGGTACACTCAGCGAAGGAATGGATGGCTTTGATGCTCTACAATCAATCTTCCCAGGAGGAAGTATCACCGGTTGTCCGAAGAGCGCAACGATTGCTGCCATCGACGAGTTAGAAGGCGCACCACGTCATGCTTGGACGGGTTCCATCGGACATATCGATCCGCGAACAGGCCAGTCGCAATGGAATATTCTGATTCGAACCCTAGAAGCCCATTTCGACGGAGATGCTTGGCAAGCGACCGTGCAGGCAGGGGGCGGCTTGGTCATCGGCTCAGATCCCTGGAAGGAAGTCGAAGAAGCGAAGTGGAAGGCACAGGCCCTCTGTAGAGCCGCATGGGGGCATTCTCCAGCCGGAGATACGATTCACTCTCCGAAAGGCTCGTCATCGATGAGCATTCATCCGATTCCACCGATTACCTCATCTGTCCAGCATCTGATTGAAAGTCGAGATGGTGGATTGATTCCCCCGCCACTGCCCACCTCACTCACGCCCATTGTTTGGCACCCCAATCTTTCATTGGAGTCTACGGAGGGCCCCCGTGTGTTATTCGTCGACAACCTCGAT
>CAXEUI010000075.1:0-5687 GCA_963999335.1 uncultured Candidatus Poseidoniales archaeon | reverse complement strand
AACGCCCAAACCATCGTCCATGAATCTACGTAGCGCACTGAGCAGATGCCACGTGACGAACAATTGCATGAACAAGCCCCAAGCGAATCCGAAAGACGCGGTGTCTTTGCGCTCGGAATCAATCACTCGCCGCTCTGTTGTGTACCAGAACAGAATGGCTTGAATGGCGATGGCAGCGATGGCGAAGGTAATGGGTCCCGCTTTCTCAAGCAAGGACATTTCTGAAGTTTCCTTGGCCCCTGAAACAAGTGCCCAGTAGGTGAGTGCCGCAAAGATTCCAATGATGCCCATGTGAACCGTGGTTGAGGTGAACCGCTTGGATTTCCGTTGAATGGATGCGATTCGAACCGCCCGCCCCTCGACAAAAATTCGCAGACTGGTTGCCAGAGCACGTCCTTGAGCCAGTGACCACACGACAAAGAGGCCACCTAGGGCCATTGCCCAGTAGTTGACTTGTTCACTGCCTGATTCAGAACTCAAGAATCCAGCGATGAGGATGAATGGAATCAGCCCCAGTAGAATCGGGGAGATCCATGAGGTGAAGACTCGGATGAAGAAAAGCATCAACTTCTCTCCGAATGGTGTGTCCTTGGGGATTGCTTGGAAATGGCTGAATCGATGGATGACATCCATTTCCTGCATCCAAGCGGTGAGCGCGTATCCAATCGAGAGGCCGACATATCCAGCGATTCCAATTGCGAAGAGTGAATCGGAATCAGATGCTGATAGGAGATAGAGAATCGTGCCAGACAGCCCCAGCAATATTACGTGAGGCAGTGTGGATGGGCTGAGAAGATTGCGAACCACATCCGTGATTGTCGGCGCTTCAATGACACCCTCAGACTCTTCCATCAGACGCCGCGAGTGTGCGAGGCCTGTTAAGTCCGACGACTGTCGGGGTGACATGGCGAAGCGTTTGTCGAAGGCTCTTCGTGACAAGCGTCGCTGGGTTGGACTGAACGTTTCAAACTGCGAAGATCGCGCCGAACTCGAATCAAAGATTGCAGAACTGGCCCCAGTTGAGGATTGGAAATTGTACGATTTTTCCAATGGCTCGGCGATTCTCAGAATTCTACACAAGCACGAAAAGGAGTGGCGAAAAATCCTCAATCAACCGGATTCGGCGATTCATTCTGTCACCATGTCTGGAAAAATACGGTTGGTCAGAGAAAGACTCAAATTATAGCCTATATGATTATTCTATAGAATTATACAGTATCAATTTCCAGACATTCTCTTCAGCCAAATTGATGTGCCTAGCCGGTTTGGGCGAAACATGGCTGGAGGTGGAGATGCACCCAGTGTCCCCGTTTGGGACATGGCTGTGCTGGCTGGCGCCGCCCTGGTTATTTCAACGATTGTGATTGTGACTTGGACACAACCCGTGACCTATGAATTGAGGGGGGGGCAACAAGAAGTTCTCTCAATTCACACAGGTCTCTCTGAAGCGTCTCTCTCCTTTGAGTCAGCTTGCTTGGATGATCCGTGTCTCTCTCTATCGGCTTGGATTATTCCTCATGACGGAAAAGAAAGTTGGGATGGGAGTTTGGACGGCGCCCAAGAGATTAGCCTCTTGAATATCAATCAAACCGAATCATCTCTGAGTTTGAACGACCCTCTATCATCTGGTGAGTATCGAATCATCCTTGATGGTGAGGGGAAGTACACGTTTGAGGTCACCGTAAATCGAACCATGCCTCATGAGTATGTTCCTGCCATCATTGGTGCACTGCTCGTTGTTTGGGGTATTTGGAGAAAGCAGCAAGAAGAAATGGATTAAGTCCATTTCCATTGGAGTTCTCTGGTCGTTCGCACCACTCCTCCCTCGGTCCAAAGACCACCTCCCCCGTCGAGGCCAAATGCACAGGGTAGACCCTCTGACAAGGTCATCCTCATGGATGCGTATATTGAACTCAAGATCTCATCCGTGTCGCAATGTCCAATCAGTGCATGGACTTCCAATAGAGAGGCAACCGAAGCGTGGATGACTGGCAACACTTCTTCGAGAGATTCTGAAAAGAGCTCTTTCCATCCAATCGATTCTTCTAGTTCTGGGACGGATGTCCTGTTCATTCCGATGCCCAATACAATCTGCACATCATCTCCTTGTGTTTTCCCTTCAACGAGGACACCACACAATTTTCCAAGTTTTGCCGCCGTTCTCAACCACACATCATTGGGCCACTTGACACGAACGCCACAACTCTCGAGAGCAGATCCATGAATCCAGGAGTGGCTTGGAAGTCCGAGATTCATAAAGATTGACAGCGTGTCTAATATGGCCATTGTCGCCGCCAATTGTAATGTTTCAGGACCTCTTTCTATAGATTTTTCAGACAATCGCCAACTGCCCATGAATCCTCCAGGTGAATTGCGCCATTCCCGTCCAGCGTATCCACGACCTGAAACCTGTTTTTTTGTACTCACCAATGTCCCTTGGATTGCATTGTCAAGATTCATGATCTCATCATTTGTGGATTGGCACGATTGCAACCTGATGATTTTCGCATTTTCAAATGGGCGCCAACAAGCGACCACAGTGAGTCGTTCATCCCCAAGCGTCGTGTGTGAAACATTGCGTGTCGCCCAGCCCGCTTTCCGCCAACTGCGAGTCAATTCATGTCCGATTTGGTTTGAGCTATGGAGCATCAAGACGACTCCACCAGGATTGAGTAACCTTGGATTTGCAGATATGGCATTCAGCAATTGTTCCGCTTCATCTTGCCCAATCAGTGCCGAATCTTCCATGGGACCCAGATTTTCCCCAGAATCTGGTTCGATGTACGGTAGATTCCATGCGATGACATCCACACCCTGCTGTGGTTCCCAGTTGCCGATATCCCCGGGTCCACCTTCACGAATCTCTGTCTCCCACTCAATGCCAAGTTTTGCCGCATTCCCTCTTGTCGCAGCAATGGCGAGAGGATTCACATCACACGCACTCACATTCCATCCACGCAATGCTGCAGCGATGGATACAGCACCACTACCGCAGCCAATTTCGAGAAGACGATTCCCTTTCGTAGAATCCATCTTGGCGAGGGTCCGATCCAATAGCCCCGTATCTTCTCTCGGGGGATATACAGTCGGTGGAATGTCGAGTTCAATTTCATTCAGGCCATAGGCCTGCCATTTGACAATGGTACCCACCTGGTCCGATAATTCGATCTCCCTTTCAATAGACAACTGCGACTCACATCCACGTATTTAGACCCGCATCCGCAGTCTGTTTGATGAAAATTCTGCAAACCTTTATGTGAAAATTTCCCCACGGGAGGCACAGCGGTTCCCCCCCCGGAGCTGCAATATCGTGTCCAGCCACGGGCATAGCCTGAGGGGTAAGGCTTTTGAATACCCCCTCGGTCCGCGGAAGGCCCAGAGACAGCCATGGGCCTGTAGCTTAGCCAGGTAGAGCGTCCGGCTTTTAACCGGATGGCCAAGGGTTCGAATCCCTTCAGGCCCGCTCAATCTTGGTGGGTTGCGGGTTTTTTGGTCGATTGGGCAACGGGGGTCGTGCTTTGGTCGTAAAGAGTTCAACGAAGAAACGTTTGGTTGAATTGGGAGTCCCAGAGGAACACGCCCACAAACTTGCAGACGATGCAAATATGGATGCCATCAAACAGATGAGTGTCGAACAGGTAGCAAAGAAAATCGGCATTGATTCCGATAGCCCAGAACTTGAGAAAGTCATGGGCATCATCCGAGAACAAGGGACCCGAAAACGAACCCGCTCACGCCGCATCACCATTTCACAGAAGGCACTTGATGACGATGATATCCCTCTGGGCCACGATCGGTTCAATGTCCTCAATCATCATCTCGTCCCGCATCACAATCTCTTGCCCATAGAAGATGAGGCAGCAGCCCTTTCTCCATGGAATCTCGAAGTCGTCGAAATTTCCGGAGAAGGAACGCGCTTGGCGAAGGAACTTCTACCGAAGATTCTGATCACCGACCCCACTGTTCAAGCTCTGAAAGAAATGGCCGAGTTGCACGATGACGAATTGCCTGCTGGCTGGCTCACGAACCGAGTCGTCCGTGTTGAACGCCACAGCCGCACATCAGGTACAACGACGGCCTACCGACTGATCGTGGAGGAAAATTGAGGAGGAAATATCATGAAGGAAATTATTGAGAGTTACTTCCGCGAGCGAAGTTTGGTCAACCATCAACTTGCATCATACAACGATTGCATCCCCACAGCCGATTCACAGAGCAGCCGTTTTGAACGCATCGTCCGAAACATTCGCATCGGCACTGATGAGGCGATTGAAGACGAAGATGGAGGCATTATCAAACTCGACGTTCTGGACCATGACATCCAAGTCCGCATGAAGAACATGCAACTTGGGCCACCCACCATCCGTGAGGCCAATGGGGCCGAGCATCCCTCTCTCCCACTCGAATGCCGTCTGCGAAAATTGACTTACATGTCGCCGGTGTACCTTGATTTCACCATCCATCGTGATGACCTTCCTCAACCCATCGTCGAAGAGAAGGTCCAAGTTGGCAGCGTGCCTATTATGGTTCGCAGTCGACGCTGCAATCTCAATCCTGCTCACATCGATCCCAACCGAAATCTGTCTCCAGAACAGAGCGAAGAGGACATGGAACACTATCAAACTCTTTTGCAAGGTAGGGGCGAAGATCCCTATGACCCTGGTGGATATTTCATCATCAACGGAACCGAACGCGCCCTCATTTCCATGGAAGATTTGGCCCCCAATCGGGTCACCGTAGAAATGAACAAGCGATATGCTCGCAAGACCGAGGTTGCCAAAATTTTCTCTCAGAAGGATGGTGTCCGTAAGCCATTGACAGTGGAGAAGCGCAAAGATGGCATGTTGATGGTGAAGATTAGCAGCGCGGGGACCACTCCCATCCCCGTCGTACTTCTCATGCGCGCTCTCGGCATCGACAATGATCAAGAGATCTTCCAAGCGATTGCCGGACCAACTGAAACGTTCAAGTTCATCGTTGCCAACCTGAATGAGGTCAAGGACAATGATGAGTACAATGTCGAAAATCAAGAGGAAGCGATGCAGTGGCTCGAAAAGAAATTCGCTGCAGGACAACAGAAGGAATATCGTGAACAGCGAATTCAGAATCTATTGGACAAGGAATTGCTTCCTCACCTTGAATCCCCTCTCTCTGAAAAGGACAAGCAAAAATGTCTGGATAATGATGAAGATCCAGCGGAAGTGAAAAGAACTCGCAATCGAAAGAAGAAGGCCATCTTCCTGGGCCGCATCGTTCGACAAGTCCTTGAGATGGCCATCCAAAACAAGGAACCCAATGACAAGGACCACTATGCCAACAAGCGTGTCCGTTTGGCTGGCGACCTCATCGAAGATTTGTTCCGCGTTTCGATGCAACAACTCGCACGTGACCTGAAGTATCAGCTCGAGCGCCATCACAATCGAAAGCGAGACCTGAAGATCACCTCGTGTCTGCGCCCTGACGTCCTGACCTCCAAGGTCATGCATGCTCTGGCCACTGGAAACTGGGTCGGTGGCCGAAGTGGCGTCAGTCAATTGCTCGACCGTACAACATTCCTGTCTGCTCTTTCACACATGCGCCGTGTGACAAGCCCTCTTGTTCGCAGCCAACCTCACTTTGAGGCACGTGACCTGCACCCCACACAATGGGGCCGTTTGTGTCCCAACGAAACGCCTGAGGGTCAGAAT
>CAXEUI010000074.1:0-5698 GCA_963999335.1 uncultured Candidatus Poseidoniales archaeon | reverse complement strand
CATGAATTTTCCATCTGGGCTGTACACGGGGTCTGCCATGGTCTTCAGAAACCACCTTTCTATTTGGACTCATCACTGTTCCAATTTCACCAAAAGGTGGGCATTCCCAGGGTGGACATCCGTTTCACCGCAGGAGAATGCACCCGTCTTCTCCACCCCGGTTCTCCACGGCATCATTGGCTTCGGGTAGGGCTGCTCCATTCCTGGCCTGACCTGATCCCCCGATAATTGAATTTCTATTTTCTTCCGAATACAGTTCTCCAAAACCACGATCTCATGAAGGCGAGGCATCAACGTCCACAGATGCGTCCTACGATGCTCGGTTTTGCCGCCCCTGGGCGTTCGGACCGCCATGTTGCGATTTGCGATACAGGGGACGCCAACCCCCCTCCTAGCCCAACATTAGCGCCAATGCGGGCCCATATCAAACCAACGGTCAGGCTTCACCCTCGTACTTTGAGGGACAACCCGTCTTTATCTCGTAGGCATGCATGGTCCAATCTTCATCGTTCACAGTCAATTCACCACGCACAGAGATGGTTTTCCCCTCATCAACCCCAGAGGGCAGGGCTGCTCCGCTGAAATCAATCACGATGGTATGATTTTCTCCTTGTAGAGAAAGAGAATCGTTGTTCATGTCCATGCCCAGTACCGTTCCATGCAATCGGAACGTGTCCCCCTCGTATTGCTCTGGGGATTCCATCAATTGATCGACGGATAAATCGACCTCCGGCTCGACACTGATGAGCATCAGTCCCGCGAGTGCTGCAATCATTCCGAGTGTGACGAGTATGCGAACCCTGCGTTCCATCCATTCAACTCCGGTGTGCATGTCCTACGGCCTCGGAGAGACTGTTGTATCCGTGTTCCTTGAGTTTCCGATTTAGACCTTTGTTGATGACCTTCATGACCCCGGGGCCTTCGAACACCAATGCACTGTACAATTGCACCAGGCTTGCCCCAGCCGCAATCTTCTCCCATGCACTTTCAACATCGGATATGCCACCGACACCGATGATGGGGAGCCCTCCTCCAGTATGCGCATAGAGGATTCGAACGACCTCGGTCGAGCGCATGCGAAGAGGTGCGCCAGACAACCCACCGACTTGGTCCATCACCCCCCCTTCTTCTGGACGAGACATGGTCGTGTTTGTGGCGACGATTCCGGCACAACCCTGTGCGATTGCTGTGTCTGCAATCGCAGTCACTTGTTCGTCAGCCAAATCTGGTGAAATCTTCACGAGAATTGGCTTCGCTTCTGTGCCAGAATCCTTTGCGAGTCGTTGATTGACTTCGTTGCAGGCCGTCAGAATCCGGTCCAACTCAGAAGCCGCTTGCAACTCTATCAGATTCGGCGTATTCGGGCTTGAGACATTGACAACGAAGAGGTCCCCGAACGCCCACAAACGTTCCATAGTTCCAGCATAATCGATGTCAGCGTCATCATTCGGGGTGTTTTTGCTCTTTGCAAGATTGATTCCAACCGGAATCGATGCCCACTTCCCTTTCGATTTGAGTTTCGCGAAATGCACAGCCATCGCATCTGAACCCGGATTGTTGAATCCCATTCGGTTGATGAGGGCACTGTGCTTACCACTGCGGAACATTCGTGGCTTGGGGTTTCCCTCTTGCGGATGTAATGTGACCCCTCCAATCTCGATCCAGCCAAAGCCGACATTCTCCCAATAAGGGATATTTTCACCCTTTTTGTCCATTCCAGCGGCCATGCCCACTGGATTCTCAAATGAAAGCCCCATGACTTCAGTTTGAACCGCTGGTGAGCGATACATTCCGCGGAGTAGGGCCCGCAACCCGGGCAATGAACCTCTTCGAATGTTCTTCAATGATATTGAGTGCAACGTTTCGGAACCAAATAGCCCCATCATCGGGCGCACGAAGACTCGCCAGAATAGCCCCATTCAGGACATGGGGTCGGGGCGGTATTCTTCAAGCGTTCCCCCTCATCGCGAGTTAATGGACGAGAAGACGCCGTGCATTGCTGAGGCAGCGAGACGACTGCTTCGGGCTGAAGGATGTACATTGGAAGTCCCTCCTCCTCTCTCGAGATCAGCCAATCAACTCGCTTTGCACATCTCCGACTCTTTGCCTTCTCTTCTGCGGGAGCCCGATGTTTCATCAGAAGTCGATTGGACCTATGTCTGCATCAAGATGGATGGGGAGTTGATTTCACGCATCGGAGGCTACGAGCCTTCTCTAGATGCCTGCTGGATCCCAGATACTGGCGAAGGCATTGAGAATCTATGGTCGCGATTCATACAAAATGTGTCGGATTTATTGATTGCTGGATATCCGGGTTGTGTGGGTTGCGGCGGCCCCGGCTCTGAAGGTGTCTGGGATGAAACGGCTTCCCGCGCGCGTGCGCGCGTGACCTGAGGGGTTACGTAGTAACCCCGGAGAAATCCGACCCGCTTCAATCCATAGCAGCGTTTATTGGGGGTCCTGTATCGGCCGTCGTCCGGATGGGGAAATCATGGACATGCTAATAGTCGAATCAGGCGCCAAATCAAAGACGATTCAAAAGTACCTTGGCAAGAGTTGGATTGTGGCTGCTTGCAATGGCCATGTTCAGGATCTTCCGACCAGCCGTGAAACCAAGGATGGTAAGAAAGCGATGTGGGCGTCAACCCCTGACAAATTACCCAATCCTCCATGGGAATGGACTGAGAAATCAGAACGCACGATTGGCAATCTATTGTCGAAAGCAACTGATTCCAACGTTGAGAACGTCTACATCGCAACTGACCTTGATCGAGAAGGCGAATTCATCGCATGGCGTTTGGTTGAGATATTCACTGGCAACGGATTCAACAATGTTTGGCGCATCACATTCAACGAAATCACCAAATCCGCGGTTCAAGCTGCAATCGATGCGCGTGGAGACGTCAATCAGAATCTGGTTTCAGCAGCAAAGGTACGCCGATTCATGGACCGCCTCGTCGGCTTCCGTTCATCCAAATTCAGCCGATCCTGGTCGCTGCCCGCCATGGGGCGAGTTCAGACCCCCACTCTGGGATTCATTGTTGACAAGGAATTGGAGCGTGAGGCTTTTGTTCCACAACCCTACTTCTCCGTTCACGCTGATGCGGGGGGTCTACGATGGAAGGCGCGCTTCCATGACAAGGACGATGCGGATGCATGGGTGGATGACAAGGGCAAGTTCCATGCCGATCGCACCAATGATTCAGAACTCGCCAATCACGCGTATAGTGCAGCCTCAGACGGTCTCACGATTTCTACAGTAGAGCCGGGACAATTCCAGCGAAATCCCGACCCTCCCTTCACCACTGATACGCTGCTGATGAAAGCCGGTTCTGAGATGAATTGGAATCCTCGTCGAACGATGAAAATCGCAGGCGAGTTGTACAATGCCGGACACATCACCTACATTCGAACCGATTCAACCCGCACGAATCCAAGTGCTCGAGACGAGGTCAAGGAACACATTCGGGAAACATGGGGTGAAGATCACATCGGAAAGGGGGTCGTGCGTTCAAATGCCAAAGGCAAGTCCAGTGTGCAAGATGCGCACGAAGCCATTCGTCCCACTCGCCCAAAAATCAACTCACCCGAGGGTCTGAAGGGTGAACAAGCACGCCTCTATCGTCTGGTTTGGGCCCGATTTGCTGGAAGTCAGATGAATGCAAGTCGCTTTGAGCGATTCGCAATGACAGCAGATGCGGATGGATTCAGTCGTCCATTCTCAGCCACTGCTTCCTGGAGAGTACATCGTGGATGGGAAGCCGCATTCGAGGGCATCCGAAAGGAACCTGCCCTGACTCCCCCATCGTTTGACGCGCAATCAGGCACTGCACTGACACTCGATTCTGTGGATGAGGGCGATGAGAATCCTTGCCTGCGCGAGGATGAGACCAAACCTCCATCCCGATACAAACAGCATTCCATCGTTCAGAAGATGAAGAGTGAAGGAATTGGTCGACCCTCAACATATGCGGCGACCATTGGCAAACTCTTGAATCGAAAGTACGTCCTTGAAGAAAACGGGTCACTCTGCCCATCGGATGATGGTCGTACACTCTGGCTTGAGGTTGCACCTTACTATGATCGCAGTGAACTTGGCATCGATGGCCACTTGTTCGGAACCGGTTTCACCGCTGAGATGGAGTCCAATTTAGATGACATCGAATTGGGCAATACTGCCGCTCCAACGGCATGGCATACCTTTTCTGAACATTTCCAAGCGCTACACCTCTCGGCCCTTGCGAAGAAAAAACTCACACCAACCCCCAAACAACTGGCATATTTCGACCAGATTACTCAACGCTTGTCTGACGAAGAAATTGCAGCGTTCACCGGTGGTAAAGCGTCCGGTGAAATGACAGGTAGTGAGATTCGAGATGTAATCGATGTCATCATGCAGGCTCATCCTATCGAGAGTCAACCTGCCAGTGTAAAGCAGATCAATTGGATTGCTTCCATGGCTGAAAGCGCACAACTTTCAGAGACCGAAGCGAGTACACTCGTTGGCGTCAAGGGATTCGATGAATTGACCGGGGGCCGCAAAGGTACTGCCAGCGCACTCATCGAGCATCTACAAAAATTAACCAAAGATGCACCAAGAGATGCTTCTCCGAAGCAATTGGATTGGATTAAGAAGTTGGTTACAAAGGCCGAAACGACTGAAGCCGATGCCTGCGCCTTGGTCGATGCAAGCCGCTATGGCGACCTCCAAGGGGGTGTCGGAGGTACGGCGAGCAAACTAATCACAATCCTTTCCAAGCGAACCGGAACTGGAAAGAAACGAAAATCGAAGAAGGCATCTAAAGGCAAGACAGCATCGAGTGGTGCGAAAGAATAGACCACAAGTGCTCGGTCTGGTAAAACGCGCAAATTCTTGATTCTAATGGGCGAATCCTGATAGGTCACGTACGGTGCCTTGATGGCATGCCTGCCCATGATTATGACGCCATCATCGTGGGGGCGGGCCCTGTGGGTGGCCACCTTGGGCGTGTTCTGTCAGAACATGGATTGCATGTGCTCATCCTTGAGGAACATCGCGAAATCGGCAAACCATTCCAATGCGCAGGACTTGTGACACCGTCTGCAATGCAACGGGTCGAATTACACAACACCATTCTGAGCGATGTATGGGGTGCGCGAATCTACAGCCCTGGCGGTTCCCCTGTTGAAATAGGTCAACCAACCGACATTCGTACACATGTGGTCTGTAGAAAATTGTTCGATGAGGGATGTGTGCGTCAGGCGATCGAAGCGGGTGCGACACTCTGGGTTGATTCAAAGCCAACGGATGCTGTTGTCGATGCCGAGGGCGTCAGTGTAACGGTCAATCGTGAAGGTCAATTGCTAACCCTACGAACCAAACTTCTGTGCGGTGCTGATGGGGTGCATTCGTGGACACGTCGCCACTTCCGCTTTGGCCGACCCAAGGAATTCATGATTGGCTTCCAAGCCGAAGTTTCGGGATACGAAGGAGTCCCAGGTCGCTTGGAGATGTTCTCGGGTGAGGATGTGGCACCCGGATTGTTTGCTTGGGCAATCCCAAATGGGGAGACACATCGAATTGGCGTATGGGTACATCCCGAGCGATTGGCCGGTCGGTCCTGCGAAATGCTCTACGATGCCTTGCTCACACATCCACTGTGGAGTGATCGATTTTCCAATATTCACGAAACTGCTCGATTCTGTGGTCCATTGGCTT
>CAXEUI010000073.1:0-5791 GCA_963999335.1 uncultured Candidatus Poseidoniales archaeon | reverse complement strand
TGAGGACGTTACGAATCGATGATTCATCGCCGGAAATCACTGACACTTGGCCGGCTGAGGGCGATTATGAAGCCAGTTCAGTCGACAAACAGGTTTCAATCACCATCGAAGATGCGGTCGGACATCCAGAAGTACTCACGCTCAATTATTGGGTCGAAGCCGATCATGACACCAACCGAAATGGTGAACCCGATACAAATGAATATGTCATGCAGAACATGACCAATTCAACACAGGCTGAAGAGAAGATTTTCTTCGGTTATATCGATGATTCACGCAATCCGAACATGGCTCGAGTGTCCTACTTCGTAACCGGAAATGACCCCGCAGGGAATGTGATTCTAGGGAACGATGGGCCAGGATTTGCTTACGATTTGTCCACTTATCTCACGCGCCAAGACATGGCTTCTGTCTTCACTGGCTTGGTATGGCATGAGCATACAGATGGAACCGATGTCTTCAGCGGAACGGATCAAGCGATTTCCATCGGTCTTGTCGATGCAAATGGCATCATCGATTTCGAGTATATCTCTCTCATCTTCGACTTTGAGGGGCCCGACCCCGAAAGAGACCAACAGCGAATATCCTACAATGGACGAACCGATGTCTGGACTTCGGAAAGTGAGGTCATCACCTTGTTGGCGAGCAGTTCTGCTGAGGTGACCACGAACGATACGGGGCTTCCATGGGTTCAAGTGACATTCGACTTCCAATTCTCTTGGGATTGGCCGGATGAGGACATTTCTGATCTCGCGCTTGAATACAAAGAACTGGGTTCACCAACGCCCACCCGAATCGAGTTCATCGAACATACATTCAGTGTCGAGAATGATTTGGTACTCGACGCAGCGACCTATGTTGTTGAAGACGTTGCCGAGCCTAGAACCGGACCCCTTGATGATGCCACACCCGTGAGACCAGATGACCGTCTGCGATGGTCGGGCCGAGTCGTCTATGAGAGCAGCAGTGTTCCAGCTCCAAATGATCTGGGCATTACCGTCGAGGTCTTCGACGGGGTGCAGTACTGGTCAGATGGCAGCCTGACCGATGACGGAGCCTTCAGCATCGAAGTTCCACTCTCCGCAGCCCCGACATTGCAGAGTGCAGAAACTCGAACTTTCCTCACCGGTGTCCGTAACGTGCCAGGTCGAGGTGAGGACATGACCCGCGACACGGTGGCCACCACGTTGCAACTACAAGTTGATCACACGCCACCCCGTGTTCACTATCGCCATGCGCCTGTCAATGTCATCGACATCTCTTCCGCATCGGATTTGACATCGGTTCCTGTTCGATTCTCAGGCTGGGAGGAATGTGTATTGCTTGAGGGCGATGATCGATGTGCTGCATTCAGCCAATCACCACAATGGGTGAATTGGGTCATGCGTGATGATGCGCGAACGATTGCGGCTGGACAATCGCTGCTTGCGATGCAATTGAATGATACGACCTTGGAATGGATTGGAGAAGTGGACTTGACCAGCGATGGCTTGGTGACGCCTCGCAGTGGATACAAAGTTGGATTCTGGGTGACTGGCCACGACGCGGCTGGAAATGAATTCCCGATGGCGGCGAACACTGAGAGCGACCCGGTTCGGGAACATGAAGACCTGGATGAGGACCAAGATCTCGCATGGGTTCGACTTGGAGCGACGGTTGCAGAACTCATCGTCAAGAGCGTGACACTGGACCAAGACACGGTGAGCGAAGGGACTGAAATTGAAGTCGTCGCCATTATCGCAAATACTGGTGGTGTGACTGAATCCTCATTCTCCGTGCATTTCGTCACCGATGATGAAGTGATTGACACCGTTCGAATCACCGGTCTGCCCAGTGGAGGTGAACATCGAATCACCACAACTTGGACCGCCCAAGAAGGCATTGATCGCATCACTGTCATTGTCGATGCTGAAAACGAAGTCGTCGAGGTCGACGAAGAAGGGAATTCGATGTCCGCAGGCGTCTCCGTCGAGTATTCATGGGGCCTTGGGTGGGTGGATAGTTGGAGACAGAATCCGCTCACTGTCCTCGGCGTACTCTTCACATTGATTCTATTGCCGGTTATTGCTAGGATTACTTGGAAAACATCGCTCTCAGGTTCAACCAGTCTCTATGATGAAGAACTCATGTACGAAGACGACGATGATGAATGGGAAGATGAAGACGACGATGATGACGGTTGGGAGTAATCCCCATCACCATTCGGCGGTTTGAAAACAGAGGCCTGCCCGCCCTCCCCCTACGGGAGAGGGCGATGTCGATTTACGAGATACTCTGTGACCCTCTACGAACACATCTTGAATCGAAGAAATGGATTCCCACGCCAATTCAGAATGCTGCCATTGAGCCCTTGCTTTGCGGAGAGGATCGAATCCTGGTCGCTTCAACGGGCTCTGGCAAGACTGAGGCAGCCGTTTTGCCCATCCTTTCCGCCTGTTATTCACAGGAATGGGGGCGAATGTCGATTCTGTACGTAACACCGTTGCGAGCACTCAATCGAGACATTGACCGTCGAATGGAGGGGCTTGCAGCCATCGCTGGTTTGGAGGTGGGCCTGCGTCATGGAGACACGCCCCAATCTGAGCGAAATCGGCAATCCCGAAAGCCACCTCATCTTCTTGTCACAACACCAGAGACGCTCCAAATCATGCTCACAGGAAGTCGACTCCGAGAACATCTACAAAATGTTCGTGCAATCATTGTCGATGAAGTCCATGAAGTCGCAGCTTCAGAACGGGGTTCACAACTTCTCGTCGGTATGGCTAGAATCGAGGAGATGGCGAAACGGGTCATTCAGAGAGTGGGACTCTCAGCAACCGTTGGGAATCCAACTGAAGTCGCTCATTGGCTTTCCCCAGAACGTGGTGAGCCCATTCTTGCGGATGCACCCCGAAATACCGTCGTGCGCATCACCTGCGCTCAACCGGAAGATGCGGATGAAGCCATCGCGTTAGAGTACAACACCTCACCTCAGGCGATGGCGAGTTTACGAATGCTTGCAGAGCGCTTGAAAGCAGATGCACCTTCGCTTGTATTCGTCAACAGTCGAAATGCTGCAGAAACGGTGGCCAGTCGTCTTGCGACCTTCGATGAGACGCTGGAAATCGGCATTCACCATGGTTCGCTCTCAGCGGATCTTCGCAGAGAAATGGAAGATCGGTTACAAAATGGAGATCTCCACGCTCTGGTCTGCACGAGCAGTCTGGAATTGGGAATCGATGTCGGGGCGATTCGCCACGTGCATCAGATTCAATCTCCACGTGCGGTTGACCGACTTCTACAGCGCTTGGGAAGAGCTGAACACGTCCTCGGTGGCACGGGCAGAGGTGACTTGGTCGCATGGGAACATGACGACATCGCCGAGGCTGCTGTCATTGCCCGTCGAGCCATCTCAGGTCAGATCGAAGGTGTTCGTTGGCGAACAATGCCTCGAGTGGTCGCGGCGAATCAAATGGTGATGATGACGCTCTCTGAAGGAATCATTCCTCTTTCAGCGACGACGAAGATTTTCCAAAGAACTTCAATCTTCAATGAATGGAGTGATAGAGATACCCGAGAATTGGCGCGAATCCTCGATGACCGTTGGCTCCTAAAACTGGTCGAAGAACCGAACGCTTCCGACCCCCTTGAATGGGCCCCATCACTATGGAGACTTCTCGTGGAAGGTACATCTCTGCCGGCTGAAAGGCCGAGCAAGGAAGAAATCGAATCACTGCCATCCAAGAGATTGGAACAATGGCGTAGAGAGATGCGACAATTGGTGCCCGAGCATCTCAAAGACGGTTGGACTTCAGCGGGCGCTCGAACACGCTCGTATATGTTGGAGCATCTATCGATGATTCCAGATAAACAGAGATACACCGTACGAGACGTTGTCACTCGGAGGTCAATCGGATCGGTCGATGAGGCATTCGTTCTCTCTCTGAACGACTCTGGAGAAGAAACCGATGGAGCGCCGAGGAGATTTGTCATGGTCGGCAGAACTTGGGAGATTGTTGAGGCCAATCCTGAGAAATCGGAATTGTTGGTCGCCCCTGTAGGCACTGGAGGAACGGCACCTGTCTGGAGTGGAGAACTTCCACCGGTTCCTTCCGAAATCGCCCGCGAAGTGGGTGGGCTGCGACGAGCCATTCTTGAATTGGCCACCGGAGAAGAGACTGAAATCGACGATGCAGGGGCACGAATCGACCGAATCGGTGGCCCTTCTCCGTCCTGTGAGATCGATGATTATCCACTCGCCTCCGACGCTCTGTCGAAATTGATGGAGAAAATCGTCAATCATGTCGATGCTGCCGGTAGCCTTCCCGATGAACGAACCATCGATGTCGAAACACGGCGTGACGCCATCATCGTACACTCTTGCCATGGAAGTCGAATCAACGAGACCCTCGCGCACTTCTTGCAAGCGATGGGCTCGACAATCGAGGGTCGAATGGGACGTGTTCTGGTTGACCCCTATCGAATCAGTCTCCAAGTTCCTGGACTTCGTGCAACGAATGTCGTCGAATGGTTGACTGAAACCAATCCGGACAATCTACCGACCATTCTACGCGTGACCATACCGAACGGAAGACAATTGCGCTGGAGATTGGTTCAGGTCTGCAAGGTCATGGGGGTACTTCGTTCAGGGGTCGATCCTCGGAAGGTCAATCTGCATGGAATCGCCCAGAGATACAAGGGCACTCCTCTGATGGATGAGGCCTTGGATAAATTGTTCAATGAACGCATGGATGTAGATGGAACCGTCGATCTGCTTCATGCCATTCGAGATGGCATTGTGCAGGTTGATCAACGCGCACCCGGTGCCCTCGGACTCTCGTCACGGTCAGAACGCGATATGCAATTGCCCGATTGGTCCAATGTCGAGGTTCGTAGACGTCTGGAAAGTCGATTGATGAACGAAAGAGTCGTGATGATCTGTCTGAGATGTAAAACCGCAACTCGGTTCCGCGTGGCTCGATATCCAAGCATCGACCGAATCTGCGGAATCTGTCAGGCCACCATGCGTGCCGTCGCTAGAGAAGGGTTGAATGATGAATTGATCAAGTGGGTGGCCTCAGATGAGGAAAAAATTCGAAATCGAATGATGCGCAATGCGGAGATGGTGCAGAATAGGGGTCTAGATGCCATCCTTTGCCTCATGGCAAGAGGTGTTGGAGAAAATACCGCCACGAGAATATTGCGTGCATATCCACCTGAATCTGAGCGTGATTCTTTGCTCAAAGCGATTCATGAAGCTGAGGTTCAGTATGCACGAACACGGCGCTTCTGGGGTTAGGAAGCCTCATGGACGGCGGGGGTGAACCTCGCCCCGATGTGGTTCGGATTAACCGGTCGAAATGCTTCGGGGAAAACCACAGTTGTCGATTGGTTGATGGAGAATGGATACGTTGCTGCATCTTGTTCAGATTCAATTCGAGCACATCTCAGAAGCCAAGGTATGGACATCAATCGAGACAATCTCATCACTGGTGGACGTGAGTTGCGAGCCGCACATGGGCCTGGAATTCTAGCTGAGATGTTGCGTGATACCCATCGGGATGCACTGAACCTCGTCATCGATTCAATTCGAACACCAGCCGAAGTTGAAGCGTTGCGTCAAAGACCCGATTTTCGATTGATTGAAGTGCACGCATCTCGCGAAGTTCGCTGGAAGAGGCTTCAATCTCGTGGCCGAGACGGGGATCCACTGGATTGGGAGACATTTGTAGCCCAAGAAGAGGCTGAACTTGTGGCCGTCGATGACAGCGGACAAGCCTTGGAAGCCACCGCAGCACTTGCAGATATCGTC
>CAXEUI010000072.1:0-5802 GCA_963999335.1 uncultured Candidatus Poseidoniales archaeon | reverse complement strand
TAATGTAATCAAAAAGGCTGATTTCTTTTGAAAATTGATTCCATTGATGGCTTCTTGAGAATAGGGGGAAACAGGATTTTCTTTCCTCACTTGATTGAAATGGACCATGGTCGCTCCACTCAATCCATCTATTCAATGATATCTACGCATAAATCCGAAGATACCCCATACGTGTCCGAACACTGGACCAATTGCTTCAATAAGCACTGAATCCCAAAGGGATTCGATGGCACTGCTACAGCAATGGCACCGACAACGGCCTTGGCTCATGGCTGGGGTTGCGGCAGTTGGCGCCAGCTTTGGTGCGGTCATGCCCTGGAATTGGGCGGCCTCAGGCGTCATTTCTACCCGAGAGCCCAATCCTTGGGAGCACCCCCTCCGCCAACGCATTCTGCAAGTTCTCGATACCCAACCGGGCTTGGCCTATCGTGAGTTGCAGCGTGAACTGGGAGCAGCCAACGGCACCCTTCGTCATCACCTCGATGTCCTCATCTCCAACCGCTCAATCACCGTGATTCCGGTCAATGGTCGATCTTGCCACTATGCTGGCGCTCCTCAGCAAATTGAGATTCTGCGAGAGATGAATGTCGGCGATTCAGAGAAGGCGGCACGAATGATGCCAGTCGGACTTTCCGGTGCCCAGCGTATCGTTGTGGCCCGATTGATGAAGATGCCACAACCCAAGAGCCAGGCCGAACTCAGTCGAGAGTTGGGTCGTTCTCGAGCAACGGTCCACTCTGCAATCAAGGTCTTGCGTCGTCGAGGAATCCTGCACAGCCACGAACTCAAACTGGCGCCGCATTTAGATGGATTGCAAACCTCTGGAATCCAGTACGAATGGCTCGACGAACGACCCCTGCCTGAGTGAACTCGCATTCAGAGGCAAGATGGCATAGTTAGGTCTGAGTCACTTCTGATGTCGGAGGGGTTTTGAGCCCCCCTGCCCCGGGCATGACCTATGCTGAACATGCGATTGTCCGAGCAGCCTGCACCTGCGGGCAGCCGAGACGTCAATCAACTGGTCAGTTGGTTGCTGGACACGCTGGAATTCGTCCGCCGGACTGGGGATGAATGGACAGGAGAGGGAGTGCATTCTCCCATCCATCGAATTCTCTGTGAACACATGCTTGTCAATCCCGGACAGGGATGGGATGCACAGACATTGGGGGATGAGTTGGGCCTGTCTCCGACAGCGACTCAGTACCAACTCGGAAAACTCAACGAATGCGGTCTCACTGCAGCTGTGAATCGAGATGGTTGGCGGGTTCATCATCTTCGAAACGGGTCTCTCTCGAATGCGGTCGAGATCATGGCGACAGAGGCGCGACTGGTCTTGGAACAACGTCTCCGATCGCTAGAGGGCTGGATGACCGAGAGTGACGCGAGAATGTCCATCGCCACAGAGAAGAGAGACGAGGCGCCGTTCCACATCCAGATTCGAGGAAGAGTGCCACTCACTGAAGGCCAAGATGAAATGGATGCGTTCTTGGTCGATCTCGGCCTTCTGGGTGATCGCGTGCGCCGACCAGCAGATGGCAGCGCACCGCTAGGGCGCCTCATGTTCGAGCATCTGCTCGGGGCTCATTCTCCTCTCTCACTGGACGAGGCTCTGGAGAAATGGGGGACGACCCGCCCTCGTCTGACACGCACTCTGGACAGATTCAGAGCGGCTGGCATTGCAGAGAGGGTGCCTCGCCTGGACCGATTGCCGGTCACTCTGTGGACTGCACTTCAGGCACAACACGGTCGGCGTGGCAGTGATTGGCTGATGAAGAAAGGCGGACTTTCTCGCATCGATGAGAAGGTCGCCAAGAAAGTGATTAAGGCACTCGACGATGGCACATTCAATGTAGCGAAATGCGAGAAGACCTTCGTTAAGGTCTCTCCCAGCGAACAGATGATTCTGCTCAACATGCTAGGTGGAAAGTTGCCCATTGGATGGCGTCTGTGCGGCGCCAAGTCCAGTCAGGTTCGTGAGCGTGTACTCTCAAAATCGGATCGGACATTCCGACGAATCAAGCGAGTTGCAGAGACACTTGAAAAAGCAATGAAATCGGATTAGTCTGAGGTCCAAAAATCATAATTCTCTATGAACGAAACGTAATCGAAGTCAGGAGTGCAAATAGCACACCACCAAACGATTGCTCCTATGAAGGGGACTATTTGTGGAGTCATGCGTGATTCGCAGCACCAGCAGAATTCATCTCGGCTCATACTTCCGCATCGGAGTATCCTTTTAATAATTAACTATAAAATGCGCAGGCTATCGTTTGAATTCGTGATGTTTCAACCCTTCAGCCATTGCAATCGCCTCGGGAACGGCCAATGTATTGTGGCTTCGACTGGTGTATGCTTCGAATGCCATATTCAGTGGTTCTCCGATCAAGCGGAAATCCTTGATGGCATGGAGGTGAGGTCTCAACTCACGACCGCCAGGCAGACCCTTGGTGAATGAGATGGCATGTTGTTTCATGTTGCGAGCTGCATAGGGTCCGCCAATCTCGTCGACCAATTCGACGTAGCGATTCCAAGCCCAGTGTTTCTGGCCAGCCTCATTCGCGTCACCCCAAGGAGCATGGAAATCACCCCAACCCAATTCGGTCTTGATTCGCCCAAATATACAGGGGTCACCGATGGCACCTCGGCCGATCATCAACCCAGACGCTCCGGTCACTTCCAAGCAACGGGCGGCGCTCTTTGCGTCGACGATGTCACCGTTGGCGATGACAGGGACCTCATAGGGCTGAGCGACCTCGACCACTTGACGAATCATATCCCAATCTGCAACTCCGCTATATTTCTGAGCCAGGGTTCTCCCGTGAACACAGATTCGCAACACACCGAGTTGAGCGCAACGCTCTGCAATCTCAAGAACTGTGATGGTGTTCTGGCCCGTCCCCAATCTCATCTTCACTGAGATCGGTGCATCGCTAGCCTCCATGCAGCGTTCAACCATCGAAACAAGGTTGTCCGGATTGGCCATCATCGCAGCGCCAGCGCAGGTCTTGGTGACCTTCGGGGCTGGACAGCCGAAATTGAGGTCGATGACATCAGCATTCTTTGATAGCAATCGAGTTGTTTCAACCATCTCGTCTTCGATACCACCGAAGATCTGCGGAATGAATGGGGCCTCTCGCGGATGTGTCTCTACCTTGGCCCATGATCTGGTGTCTTGGCGACTGAGACCACTGGCTGCAGTGAATTCTGTGGACGTGAAATCCGCGCCAGCCTCTCGAGCCAACAGCCGGTAGGCCACATCGGTGACACCCGCCATCGGTGCGAGGAACAATGGAACTTGTTCGGGCATGATTCCACCTCACTGAGTCAACTCAGAAAGTGGATTCCCAATCGGCGACGTCTTGCATGGTTTCCCACGTATCGTCATCGATTGTGCCGCGAACCTTGAGAACTTCACGGGAAAGCAGCCAGTAGATGAAGGCAAGACTCTGACGACCCTTGTTGTTCGCTGGCAAGCAGAGATCGACATTTCGAAGGTTGTTGTTCGCATCACAGATGGCAACGACTGGCAGCCCACTGCTGACCGCTTCGGAGAGTGATTGCTGGTCCGCCTGTGGATCGGTCACAACGATGAGTTCGGGTTCGATGTAAGTGCGAAGACCCGGATTGGTCAACGTACCGGGAATGAATCGACCGACGATGTGCTTGGCGCCGATTGCCTGAGCGAACATACGGGCAGGACGCTGGCCATACTGTCGTGCGCTGACGACAAGAATCCGACTTGAGTCGTATCGATTGAGGAATTGAGCAACGATTCGCATTCGGGCATCGGTTTGATCCAGATCAATCAGATGGAGGCCTGAGCCGTCGCCCGGTTCATCACTGAGGAAGGGTTTCATGTCCGCACTCTTCTGGAGTGCACCAATGTGTACCTTGTGAACCTCGTAGGTTTCATGAGGAACCAGCATTGAATCGACCATGACGTAAGCCTCGTGCGGCCTCGCCACCCACCCCATCTTCATAACCGCTTCGCTCGCGTACGCGAGATTTTTCAACGCAGTGACCCGAATAGAAGGCCAGAGTGAATCAATAGCGAAGTCGCGAGACGGGTCGGAAGAATGCTTAACTTTCGATGGGTTCACTGTCCCTCATGGGCGGGGACAAATCAGTTGAAGGCGCCCTCAATCTTTCGGGTCCAATCACTGAAGGAAAGCAGCGAAAGGACGGGTTTTGGACAGATTTGAAGGGAATTCCTCTGCCCGTTTCTGCTTCCGATTTGGAACGGCACACCTACTGCCCCGTATCCTGGCAATTGTCCAAAGCAGGAGTCAGTGGTGAAGGTGAAGCGATTGAGAAAGGCATGTTGGCACACGACCAGATTCATGAGAAGATGCAGGAATTCAAGCATTCAGAGGAACGAGCATCGCGTGAACTGGTGATCTGGTCTTGGTGGATTACAGTGTTATGCGCTCTTTCAGCCGATTCTGCGGCCTTCTTCTTCGTCAAGGAAGGTGCGATTTCTGAGGAATTCATTCAGGACATGGGGCGTTATCTCGTCATGTTGGCTGCCGTTTGGCTGGTCTTGGCAATCATGCTCATCTCCTTGCCCTGGCGACGATGGTTGGGGCGGCCTTTTGGATTGGCTCAGCCCCCTATAATCGACAGTAGTGGATTGAAAAGTGAAGAAATGGCGTCACCATTTGAATCTGGAAATGACAATGAAGGTGGCTTTGGCAAAGGTGGAGTCACAGAAGCTCGATTGTTGTTGGCTTCAATTGCCGTTGCATTACACGGTTTGGCGATTTACTGGGCGCAAAATAGAACCATTCTGACGTTTTCGCTCATCGTCGTCACTTTGGCATGGTTGCTGTTCTCAGCTTGGCAACTGCACAGGGTGCTCATTTCTGGACGAGAAGCCGATGGAGCAAGAGATGATGCTGGAATGTCAAAGAATGGTATCTTGGCGTACAGTGATGATGCAGGAGAAAGTGCTGCATTGCTGGTCGATGAGGAAATTGGAATCCGTGGACGACCAGATCAAATCGTGAAGATTGACAATCAATTCATCCCGGTCGAACAGAAAACCGGCAAGATTCCCAGAGAACCCCACGATAGTCATCGGATGCAATTGCTGGCCTACCTTCATCTGGTGAGCAATACCACTGGAACAATGCCCGATTATGGAATTCTCCGCTATGGAGGTGATGCTTTGTTCACGGTACCTTGGAATGATTCAGAGAAGGAAAATCTGGCAACCTCAATCCAAGAGGTTCAACGCCTCATGGTCGAAGGTGGGGCGCAGCGCAACCACGAGAGGATCGGGAAATGCCGCAATTGTTCGCGCCGGAAGATGTGCCCGCAGAGTTTGGTCTAATCACTCAAAGTCGATTGTGGGGGTGCATTCCTCTGGGCTCTCAGGGAAGGCGAGACAGGGTCGAATGACGGTAATGCGGAGAACCCAGGAATCCTGGAAATCGATGACACCCACGCCTGTGTTCGTCCCGGTGCCACGACCATCGACGGTCAAGCGCCACAAACCATCGTCGAATGGATTCAGATTACGAGCCAGTTCCGTTCTCGTCTGTGGATAGGACCCGTTGTCAGCCATCACTTCGTAAATGGGATTGGCCTGATCACAATTGGCTCCGTTGTCATCACACCATAATAGTTCGACATGGACATAGCGGGGGTCTGAATCACCGGTGTAGTAATTGACCGATGTCTGGAAATTGATGATGATCTCATTCACCGTGTGATCAATCGGAATCTGTTCTGTCATCGTTTTCTGGATCTGGGTAGGAAGAACTTCGGTACCATCGATGACGAAGGTATGTGACAGATCGT
>CAXEUI010000071.1:0-5883 GCA_963999335.1 uncultured Candidatus Poseidoniales archaeon | reverse complement strand
AAACGGAAGTCCAAGGAAGAATTCTCTTCTTTGGCTTGGCTGGATTTTCGGGGTACATCGTCCTGCTTCTGGTTCTCCAAACCTACAAGGAATTTGGAAATTTAATGCCATATGGAAACAGTATCAGCGAAGATTTGTTGCTTGAAGGTACATGGCAATTTATCGCTGCAGGTCAGGCGATTTTTCTCTTGACATGGCTCCTCTCCAGCACTCGATTCGGTCATCTCAGAGGTCTCAAATTCGATCTTGCACCCGATGAGCGGCGTGAGGGAGTCATCATGGCCGGTGGGGGTGACTGGATGCGGGATCACATCGAAATCGCTGCGAGAGCGGATGATATTGCGACTCTGAGAAATTTCCAGAGCGAGAAAATCGATGGTGAAAAAGCCGTGGTTCGACTCGAAAAAGGTCGGGCTCGAATGATTGAATCGGCACTCCGTGGTTTATGGCCGAGGGCGATTGAAGAAGCACGGAAGGTGTTGGCGCAACAAGGTGGAGATGATGACGAAGCGAGGATGATCATTGCGACCGGACATGTGGCATGCCGGCGTTTCGACGCTGCCAAAGAGGCTCTGCGCGGAATGGAGCAACCTGAAGGATACGATGAACCTGAACTGCTGGCTCTCACGATGGAATGGCTGGACCCATGGGCCGGTCGTGTCGAAAAAGACGATTTGTACGACTGGGAGAACAACTCGACAATCGATCATCTCCGCGAAATGCAGAAACGACTCAAGTCTTGGTCTCCTGATTCACGCCTGGGTGATGCTCACAGTGATCGTCTATCGCTACACGCACAAATCGCCAGCGCAGCCATGCTACGCGCGCAAAGACGAAGCGAAGAGGCTCTCGATTTATGTCTCGATATGGTCAGAACGCACCCCGATTCCACTTTGGCCAGAATCGCATGTTCATTGTGCATGATTGATCTGGGCGAATGGTTCGATGCACTGGATGTGTTTGAAGAAGTGAACGAATCAAGTCCAGAGGACCCACGTGTTCAAGCTCTCGGAGGAATCCTCGGATTCCACGCCGATCCCGAAGAACTTGAAATCGCACTCGCCATAGGTACAGATGCAGAGAAAGCAGCATGGATTGACGATGCTCCAGTGAATCCATTTGCTGCCCTCAAAGCTCGAAAGGGGATGGACGAAGCACTCAACGCGAATGTGATGGTGATTGCGCATGAAGCACTGGAAAGAGGTGTGCCTCCCACCTACGCACCACCGCTTGTGATGGTCATCATCAATTGGGCCATATTGCTACCGACATGGCTTGTTCTTGGATGGCTCGCGTGGATTGAAACGAATCAGAATCCATTGATTGGGGTCGGTACGTCGATTGCGCTGATTTGTTTACACCTCTTTACGAGGAGATTCCGCCGTCAACAGAGACGGGAAATCAAACATCGTGATCAACGCGCTATGATGCTATATGCAAAGAAAATGAAGAGCCATAAGATCATCGGGGATGAAAACAAAATGCCCATCGGAAACCACCTCATGCTGAAGGGGTTACTCGTCACCGTGAATGGGAATGTGTACGACATCGGATTCCCTGGATGGCTTGTTGTACGATTAGACAAAGAGCGGGACCGCCCGTTCAAGAATCGGTTGAGAAACCGAATGCGGGACATGAAATCCAGCCGCCTGGCTCGCGCGAAACCACTGCCTGAACGCTGGTGGACAAAACGCCCCAAGCCGATGGATAAAGGGATGAGAACACTCGAGAGGCTCATCGGCCCAGCAGCCTACAGAGGAGCGCATCGTCGCAGTCTGGGCATCCAAGGTAAACAACTCCAGTCTGGCGTTCAGAGAGAGCGACGGCCAATCATGGAAACTGGGCCCGGGAAACGTGGAATCCCTACACATTCCAATCCGACTGAGGAGGGGCCCGCCCGAAGGCCCTCAGCTCGTCCTGAGCAAGTCCAACGTATACAGAAGATTTCACGCACACCGAGCAAGAAACCCAAACGTAGAACGGATGATGATGTCGACGATTTCCAAGACTTTTCCTAGGTGATTAAATGCCACTTGTCGATGATTCGATGGATGAATCGACGCCTTGGTTGATTGCGAAATTACAGGAACGATATTCGCCAACAGATGTAGGGTTCATCATCGACACAGAGGCCAATAATACACCCGTTTGGTGTCTGACATTACCGGCCTTTGAAAGATGGTTCGCAGAACTAGAGGCGATTGCCGATCAAACTCTGGGTCGAAGATTGGCGCATGCATCAGCAGAAAGTGAAGAATGGCGTTGGAATCTGGCGCCCCCGATGCCAAAATCATGGATTGGGCAGCAAAAGAAACGGATTGCCAATGTCAATTCGGATTGGGCCATCCGAGGGGTGGGGCAACTCGAGATGATGGAATCGTCATCTGAAAGCGCGACACTGCTCATTGCCAATCGTGGCCATACTGCGCTTTCAGCGGGCATGGGCAATGCGGCTTGGGAATGTATCCAAGAGCAGCGATTTCGTTTCCAATGGTCAGATCGAGGCGCCGGGGAAACAGTTGTTGAATGTACACGTGATTCCCGACAAATTCCACCGCCGAAGGAATCCATCACACCTTGGACTGATGTTGAGGGTGAATGTGTCGATGATGAACGCCTGTACGACAGGGCGCGGCATGAAGCGGATGGGTTGTGGACTGTCGAAGGAAATCGGGCGATAATACTGCCTCGTGATCTCTTGCTCCGATTTGAGGCGATGGCGGTGGCTTATCTGACAGCAACACCGAGATCCACCGATACCCGAACAAAATGGGATGGGATTTCAGAGCCTGAACAGATTGTCCTGTGGGATGCGATGGCTGAGGCGGCGAGACGGCAGTTTCTCGCTTCGGGGGAATTGGTCCTCATCGCTTCGACGGAACATTGGATTTCTGTCTCAAGACGTCATTTGGCACTGCAAGGTCTGGGTTATGTGTCAAACGCAGAAGAAATTGACGAACATGGAGGGGTTCAACTCTGTGCGTCGGCAGCCCTACATCCGGCCATTGTCGTTGGGCGACTGATTGGTTGCTGGGAGCGGGCGGAGGGTCGTTCAGCGAAAGCGACATGGTCGTTCGACGAAAACGGTCATCGCATCAGACTGGAAAGTCGAAGGGAAATCGCGAAGTAATGCTCATTTCGGGCCTCAATTGCGTGATACTGGGCCACACGGACCCACTGAAGCATTAAGTGTAAAGCGTCGTGTCGGAAGAAAGTCGAAGGGTGCTACGCACCCTGTAGGAGATGAATCAAATGGGACTAAATCACAACCAATGGGCTGTCGTCGCAATTACCGCAACCATGTGTTTAGCAGGCATGTATACAATCGTCGGCTCAATGATGGAAACAACTCTCAATTTCGATGGTGCAGGAAGTGATATCACTGCACCGGACGATGAAACCCAGCAAGAAGGGGCGGACTACGATGAGGATGGTCTGAGCGATCGCATGGAAATCACCCAATACGGAACTGATTTTGACAATGACGATACGGATGGAGACGGCCTGCTCGATGGGTGGGAAGTTGCCAACGGACTGGACCCCTTGGACGATGGCGATGCAGACTTCGGCGAAATTGAATCGAGTCAGAATCCGAATGAGGATGATGTCACGACCGGTGAGAACAACGAAACATTCCCCGATCCAGACAACGGTCCGATGGGCGACCCTGACCGAGATGGGCTGCCCAACGGAGAGGAGGCGGAATATGGCACGAACCCGAACCTTCGAGACACTGACTCTGATGGCCTCAATGATGGTTGGGAAGTGTTACACCAGCAGACCATTATCGGTGCAGATGGAATGACATTCACCCTGATGAATCCAGTCGATGCAAATTGGGACTGTAGTCTGCTCACCCCTTCGACGGTTGCGGATTGGATTCTCTCTTTCGGACAAGATGAGTGGAATCTCCTTCAAGATTCCTTCACTGGACGACATTCCTGTGACACTGTACTGGATGTCGATTCAGACACAATGCCAAATTATATCGAGGAGAGATATGGCACAGACCCATGGTCTGAGGACAGTGACGGGGACTTGATTGGAGATGAAGTCGAAGTCGCATTCGGAGAGATTCAGATTGATTCTTATTGTGGAAATGTCGTCAATTCAATGACCATCTCAGCGCCCTTCACGGAAGCGCGTATCGTCGAAGAGAACCTCGCATGGTTCGAGGAAGACATGGACGGGGATGGTCGAACAAATGGCCCAGGTGACTGGGACACTGATGGTGACGGGATGCCGGATGGATTTGAGTACTGCTACGTAGAGATTCTTAACCCGGCAAACGCTACAGATTCCTTTTCAGATTCTGATGGAGATGGTCTATCCAACGTCGAGGAATACCAGGTGGCTTACACTTGGGGTGCCTCGCAATTCACAGACCCAACCGATCCTGATTCCGATGACGACTTCATGCCTGATGGCTGGGAAGCCAACAATGGTTTGAATCCGCGCAACGGCAGCAACGGCATCGACGACCCCGATCACGATGGATGGGACAAGAATGGAAACGGTGATGTTCGACTTGACGATTTCGATGGCTTCGCGCGTGTGCACTCAATCAACGTCGAACCTTATCAAGAAGTGGTCGCGAACCAAACGGTTGCATGGGCCAAGGTGACACTCTCCGGTGCAAGTTCCGGAGGGAATCAATACGAACTCATCCCGCTCTCAGCACCTGTCGATGGATTCGTCTACTCAATCTCGGCACAGGTGAACCAAGAGATTACCGAGAGGAGTTATGTTTGGATGAACATCGTCGAACAGCATGAGCGGTTCACCAATCTCGATGAATACCAAGCTCGCGACCGTGATGGTGATGGTATCATCGATGGGCGCTCCAGCGACCCGCTCAATCCGGACACCGATGGCGATGGTCTGTTGGATGGAATCGAAGTCATGGGATGGACGATTCGAGTCGTCAATCGAGGCGTCAATGAAGTCCACGTGACCAGCGACCCCGGTGTCTTTGACACGGATGGTGATGGCCTCAATGACAGTCGTGAATTCTACGTCACCTACACCAATGCAAGCAATGTTGACACAGATGGTGATAATCTGGAGGATTACACCGAATCAGTGGATGGGTTCGTCTGGGACGGAGTCCCATACACGACCAATGCATCCATGTTCGATACAGACAATGATGGGTTGGAAGACGGCGAAGAGATTGCACTGGGTCTGGATCAATACATCACCCACGCCAACAATTCTGATACCGATAACGACACCCTGAACGATGGGGACGAGGTCCTCTATATTCCTCGACCATGGCAGAGTGCAACCAATCCGTTGGTCAATGATACCGATGGTGATGGGATGCTCGATGGGTGGGAGATGCAGGTTGAATCAACCACTGACAATACTCGCTCCCATTCACTTTGGGTTGCCATGAGTCCATGGCGACCCATGGGCTGTGAAGATTCGACTTGTGAGAAGGCTGCTGGCGGCTGGATTTACCTGAATGGAATTCAGGAGTGGTCGGGCAGTCCAGGAGATGCGGACAATGATGGGAAAGCAGACCCGAAATATTTCGTTCATGAGATGAATCTGACAGGATTCTCCTTGCCATCAGAAGGTGGACGCTGGGCTCTTGACCCTGCGCTGGGTAGTTTGCCTGATGCGAACTTCGATATCGACAACGATACCCTGCCAAATGCCATGGAAGCACCGGATCGGTGGGATACCAACCCGGTGGACGATGATACGGACCAAGACCGGTTGCCTGATGGTTGGGAAGTGTTTTGGTCAGACAAGGCCCTTGAATTGGGACTCTCCAACGCAGAGGAATTGGAAGCGATGGGTGCGCGCGGTCCGATGGACCCAAGCATGATTGACAGTGATTTGGATGGAATCGAAGATGGTGAAGAGGACTTCGAC
>CAXEUI010000070.1:0-5894 GCA_963999335.1 uncultured Candidatus Poseidoniales archaeon | reverse complement strand
CGCTCTTCGTATTCGGCATTACCAAAACCCCTCATTGAAACCCTTTATATCTGTTCAATTGTATTTTTATCATTATATAACCTATTATTGTATGCGAAATCGACGTCAATTTGTAAAGATTATCTTTGGTTTTTTTGCCGTATTTTTTTCATTGAAATATTTTTATTAACCCAATTTTCAGGATAGTCACCAATTTGATGTTCTATAACCTCTCTAATATCTCGAGTTTTACGACTCTCTTTAGATAATACTAAGCCACCATATTCGCTTTCACCATGTTCAGCATACATCACGATTGGTATTCTCATTTTTTCAGCAATTAGCATTGGAGCAGTATTTATTCCTGCATCCCAGGCTACCTTTGGATTTCCTCGCTCAATATGACATGAGAGACATGGCTGAACAAGAGGTGCGAGTGAACCGAATCATGAGTGATGGAATCAAACATCTCCCGGGTGTGCAAATCATCGGTCCCGAAAATGCTGCGATGCGTGGAGGAATCTGTTCGATTCTACTCGAAAATCTCGATGTGCAGAATGTGGGCATCCTCATGGATGAAGTGGGTAGCGTGTTTGTGCGCTCGGGTCTACATTGTGTCAATCAATGGTTCGATGCCCACGGAATCGAACAGGGGAGTCTGCGCGCGTCCGCTTATGCCTACAACACAGAGGAAGAGGCTCGATGCTTCGTGGATACCTTCAACGAAATCATTGAAGGGTTAACTGAGGCGTGAACATGAGTGATGGATACGACCCCACATTCGAGATGCCTGAAGCGCCTGAAGCACCGGCACGTCGTGGATTCGGGTCCGAAATCGATATGCAAAAACTGATTCGAAACGGGACCTCGTTCGCACTCTTTGCAGTTTCAATCTTGCTTGTGGTTTGGGCTTTCGGCATCCTAGAGAAGGGGCTATTGGTCGTGTACGACCCGGAACTTGCCCAAAGACATGGCCAGTTCAAGCAATTGTCTGGCTTTGACAATGTGTCGACCAGTGGTTCCGGGGTGGATGTTTGTATCGTCGATACGGGCATCGACCTTCAGCACCCCGATTTGGCCCATCTTGAGCTCGCTGGATGGATGGATTTCGTCAATGACAGACCCGAGCCGTATGATGACCAGGGACATGGGACGGCGATGGCGGGGATTCTCGTTGCCAAGAATCTCCTACGAGGTATTGCACCGAACGTCGATTTACACATCGCCAAGGCCATCGAGAAAACAGGTTCGGGAACCGATACTGACATCGCTGCAGCTGTTGATTGGTGTGTGGATAGTGGAGTGGACATCATTTCCCTTAGCCTCGGTGGGGGGCAAGGCATCGATTTGATCTTCATCGAAACCGACGAACTCGAAGCCGCGGTCAATCGTGCCATCGACCAGGGAATTTTCGTCGTCGCCGCGGCTGGAAATGATGGAGGGTCTGATGATGATGGAGATGTGGCCAGTCCTGGGAGTGAAAATGATGTCATCTGTGTGGGTGCCATCGATACGGATGGCAGTATCTGGAGTAACTCATCAGTGGGTCGCAATGGATTTCAATTGTGGCCCCTAAAGCCTGCACGCGTCGACCCTGATAAGAAGCCAGAATTGGTCGCACCGGGCGAAAAATTAGCCATTCTGAACGCCCAGATTGATGGAACAAATTCCCTCTACGCTTGGGGTTCAGGAACCAGTGGCGCCACCGTATGGGTCAGTGGCGCAATCGCCCATCTCTTGGAGCATCGTCCGGACCTTGCGCACAATGGTTCGTCAGGCGGCACACGCGATACAGTAAACAATGTCAAGGAATGGATTCAGAACAGTGTCATTCCACAAGATGGACAGGCCGAGCACGACGATTACTACGGGTATGGGCGACTGAGCGTTGATGCACTCATCGCTACGGCGGGTTAGGCCTGAATGATGCCCACCAACGTGCCCCCAAACAATGGAACGAATCCGACCGGGTTCGTTGATCCAATCTCGGTGATGAATTGTGTCCATTCATTGAACGCCGCAACACGGGCTTGTTCGGGATTTTCAGGGCCTGAATCTGGAATCTCTCCGACATCGGCAACCGGAACTTCAGGCTCCGGTGTGAGAATCAGACCCCCTGGGACGAGAAGGTCGAATGAGCGCTGAATGGCTTCGACCTGGCCAATTTCTCCAACATCGACAATGATGATTTCATACGGTGCGCGCAGAGGGGGTGTGGAGATGGCTGCGGCTTCATCTGTGGTCGTATTTGCAGCCCGCCAACTGTCCAATTCCGCACATAGTGATTCAAAATCATTGACGCGGACATGAGCCCAATCTTCAGCATCATAACGTCGTAGAAGGCGCGTGAGAATGACACCAAACTTCCCTCCAGCTTCGACCATGTCAAAGTGTTCAGGAGGTGTATTAGATGACCAGTAATCAAACAGCCATGCGGTCATATGTCCGATTCCAGAACCCACTTCACAGACGCGCTTCGGCTGAACTCGGGCGATGATGTCGCGGATGCGACGGCGCAAACTGGTCGGCATCGAATTCAGTTCCATATGCTCCAACTGAGCACCAATGGCGGCCGAAATTTCCGGTTCATCCATCGGTTGTTCAGGATCTTTGGCCAACAATGCAGCCAGCGCGTCTTCAATGCTGAGTCCCACACTTTGGCGGACACGCAATTGGTTTTCAATTCTCGGCGACATGGGATGTGGTGAAATACCCCCGGTGGGCCGGTCTGACTGGAGGAGATGTCGTGGACGAGGAGGACGAGACGCTAGACAACGTCACACGATGCCCAGGCTGCAATACCCGCCAAGCCCATGAAATCCTCAAGGAGAAGACACTGAAGAACAACGCGGGTGTCGATTATCTGCTTCGATGCGAGGGGTGTGGAAATGTTCACACTGTCATCTTTCGTTCTGTGGAGCCAATTAATATTCGATTCACGCTCTCGGATGGCCCGGATTCATTGCCCTTTGAGATGGAGGTTGATGATGATGAAGTGTTCACCCTCAATGATGAATTTGAGGCCCTAGATCGAATTTGGCGTATCACTCGATTGGAAACAGATGGAGATGCGAAACCGCGACGATTGGCTGCGAGCAAAGTAATGCGTGTGTGGGCGAGTCGAATCGACCTTGCGCGAATCAAGCGTACATTCACTGATTGTGAGATCTCCTTCTCCGACTCAATTGAAGTGGACCCGGAAAAGGTGTTCTCGTGTGGCACCATTGTCAAACACCGAGGCGAGACATGGCGCATTCGCGCACTTCATTCAGGAACCGCGCGAACACTGTCGGGCAAAATGGTTGCACGAAATATCAAACGAATTTTCCTCCACAGGCCACCTTCACGAGAGGAAATTGCTGAGAGGAAGAAGATTGAGCGAGGGAAATGGAAAGGACAGGAGTTCCCAGGTCGAGAAGAACATCAGCAAAAGTGGGGAGCTCAAGACGATGAGGATTCACGACGCGGTGATCAAAATGAATGAGCGGCACGACCCGAGCGCTTGTCGACGAATATTGCGCGAAGCACGAGAAAACGGATTGTCTCGCAAGTTGTTCGATTTGGCACAGGATCTGCAGGATGGGGTGTATCGAGCCGAAGCGCTCTGTGGATTGTGTGCATCCGATGAAATGGATGAGGATGATCGAGCCGAGTGGGTCCCAATCATCGTTGAATCGATGCTGGAAGAGGAGCGTGCATGGCGCTTGGCCGAAAGCATTGGAATCATCTCAAAATCTGCCGGAAACTGGCCCGGTGCCCGGGCTAGAAAGGCAATGATGAGCAATCTCATTGCAGTAACTGGCGGATTGCCTGCCGGAGAGGCTCGTGTCGATGCGCTGAAATCGATTTCAGGGAAGGTCTCGGAACAAAGATTGCCCGAATTATTTCTCTTGGCTGTTGAAAATCACGGCATGGAAGCCAAAGCTTCCCGACCGGTAATCAAAGCGATTGTTGGAACCAAGAACCTCGATATGATTGCGGAAATCACATCATCACTCACTGAGGCAACGCCGGATCTAGCCGTCAAATTACTGGACAATTTACATCGTTTGGCGATTGAATCGGACCTCGGTTTGCATCCGACTGCCCTTGAACTATCACTGCCTCTCCTCGACGCTGCGGATTTTGAAACCGTCCGAACATTGTGCAGTCATGCCTCGACATCAGACGAGGTGCGGATGCTTGAGGAGATCTTGGGTGGCGAAGATGAAGACGCAATCAGATATGCTGTCACGCTCGCAGGAAGAGCGGATCGAGCGGGCGACGCTGAACTTGCACGTGATTTGCTTGAGAAAGCAGCTACCCAGATCGATTCATTGGATGAACGAACAGCATCTCGCATCAAGAAAAATCTTGCGAAAGGTTTTGTTCGCCTCGGAGATACGGAACGAGCAGAGGAGTTGGTTCCAATGCAAGATTCGAAGGTGGAAACTACCCCCTCGGATGGGAGCGATGTGGCCAGGCGTGGCCATACCATGGCATTGGTTGGAACCTATGATGGAGCCGTATCGACACCACACCTTCGAGCGTTGGCCAGAGCTGCTGGAATCGCATGGGGATTCGGCTTGGATATCGCCTTGATTGATTGGCCGACCGAAGACCTAGAGGGGTTATGTGAACGAACTCAGAAGGAATCAGGGACGGCTGGAGTGAATCACTTGCCTGCTCTCCTTGCTTCCCAACGAATCCAATTGCTGTCAGTTGATGAGGCCTTGAGTGGCACTGCAGGGCACCCGATTGCGACGACCCATCAACCAGCGGGTGGTTCTGTGGATTTGACGACATTTGATGGAAGTCTTTGCATGTTCATCGGACTCGGGAGACAGGGTTTGCCAAAGAGATTGCTCGATAATTGTCCGGATCAATTTGAATTGACAGGGGTTGGAGCCAGTTTGGAGACGGCTGTCGCCATGGGTGCAATCGCTCAGAGACTCGCTGATTTGTAATCAGCGTCGATTTGTCCAAGGCATGAAGATTGATCGGACGATATGCATCGCAACATCGGGGTTTTCATCCAAACGGCGCATGCTGTATTCATACCAACGCTCGCCATATGGAACGTAAATTCGAGTTGGGTGACCGTCTTTTGCCAGACGTCTCCGAATGTTCCCCCGGACCCCAAGAAGCATCTGGAACTCATACCCCGGGCCCTTGCCGGGTCGACTCTCGCCACATCCATCTCTCGGGTCAGGATTGTCTGGCGTCATTCCACGCGCCTCAAGGGCGGCCAAAGTGTGCTTGATGACGGGCCAATCATGGGAAGCCACACCAGCGTATGCACCTCGATCGAGGATTTGGTCGATGTGTGCATTCATGGCGTCAACGATGGGGCGATAACCCGTTCGGGAAATCGATTCATGTTCCAAGTACACACCCTTGCAGATTCTGAAATCAGCCGCCCCACCCAATTGATTGCAGATGGTATTGATGTCTTCCGATGTGCGGAACAGCCGAGATTGCAATACCGTGCCCACATTGCGCAGGCCTTTGGCATGCATTGCTAGAACAATATCAATGGTGGGTTGTGTGACACGATAATCTTCCATATCGAGTCGAACGAAGATATCATTCTCTGCTGCATTTCGAAGAAGACGTTCGATGTTAGTGTATGCCTTCTTCTGATCGATTAACAATCCGAAAGCCGTCGGTTTGATGCTCAGATTGGCATCGAGGTTGTTGTCGACAATTGCATCGAGGACACGATCATACTCGTCGATGAAGAATTGGGCTTCTTCAAGATTCGAAATTTCTTCACCAAGAACATCGATGGTGAAACATGCGCCTTCAGAACTAAGTTTTTTCATCACAGCAACCGCACTCTCGATATCGTTTCCTGCGACATAACGTCGACCGACACTGGCGATGAAGAATTTTGGTAGGCGCTTGGTTACGCCGACCATGAATCGCCCCAGTAC
>CAXEUI010000069.1:0-5943 GCA_963999335.1 uncultured Candidatus Poseidoniales archaeon | reverse complement strand
AGGCGATTGAAGCGATGGAGAGCGGCTACATCTCAGGATGGGACCCCACCTCAGAGCCTTGACGTCAACGGGCATCGTCTGCGAGGAATTCTTCCACCAAGTGAGCGTTCTGCTCACGCAATTCGGATAAATCGGTCAACCAGGCTGATGCCTTCTCGATGGTCATCATCTTCAGTTCGCCACTCAGGAGGTCTCCAGCCACATAGGCTCGGCGGACTTCTTCCAGTGCTGCATCGTCTTCTTCGAAAAAGAATTTCAGATATTGGAAGGCAACATCGATGTCTGGGTTCCCACCCAGGCGACGGTGCTCCTCAACAGTGGATTGGCCACCGGAGAAGGAGCGCTTGAACTTCTTCTCCATCTCCTTCGAATCCTCGTTCAGGAAGATGGTGGTCTCTGGCATGGTAGAGGACATTTTTCCTCCAGTCATCCCAATCGCGAATCGGTGGTAGGTGCTGCTCGGCTGCAGCAGCCCCACGCCACCCATGCTTCTCTCAAGGGTGAGCAGGGCCATTCGAATTGGATACCGATCCTTTGGAGTGGCCCCTGGCAGATCGACGATGCCGTGGTTGGCATCCGACATGATGTCACCATATCCGAGTCCCTTCAGGACATCGACGATGCTTGCGAAAACAGATTGCGTGCTTGCCTTGTCCCCTGCGACGATGCTCTGATTGTCATCCATGACCGAGACGGTGATGCGGAGTCCGCCGTTCTTTCGATCGTTGACATTGAACCAGTTCGTCTTGCCGGCCAATCCCCTGCACAATCGAAGATGAGGGTCCTGATCGACTCCGACAGGCACCACGATGGGTCGCAGCCCACCATACTCATCCAGTTGCGGGTGGAGGATGTCTCCCGCTTGGACCAGTGGCGCTTGAACATGGGCGAGGTTGGTATCGCCCTGGAAACCATAGATGGCCTCGAACTCTGACAGGTTGGTCCGCTTCCCCAATGTGAAGCCCATTCGTTGAACAATCGGGCGCATGCTCTGGAAGTAGATGTGGGTGCGTTCAGGGTCCAGACCCATGGCGACGTAGTTGGCGACATATTCCTCCAATGCGACCTTGCGGCATTCCTCCAGACTGATGCCCCGCGTCGCATTCGCCTCAAGATCTGCAACGGCAATGGTCACATCTGCACCCTGCTCCTGAAACCAACGAACCTGATCGATGACCATCTTGTGTCCCAGATGCATCTGGCCGCTCGGCATCAGGCCGGTCATGACCCCCAATGGGTCGCCTTGAGCATGGGCCTGCAGGATGTTTCCGAAATCGCGATGGGCGAAGATGATGTCGCGACGGTGGTGTAGAGAGGGATTTGGAATCTCCGACAAGGAAACGGACTCCAATCCGAACTGCTGGATAATGCGGTCGTAGTCTGTAGAGACGTCGCTTGACCAGGGGTCGATGTCCACCATCGGCTACGCCGATATCAATGCGGCTATCAAGGCGTCGGGTGAACTTCGGCCTATGGCCGATGGTTTGACGTGTGGTTGGCCCACGCCGAATCATGGCCCGCTTCTGTGTACTCGGTGGTGGGCTGATCGGCAGGTTCGTGGCTTGCACATTGCACAATCGCGGCCATCATGTCATGGTGATTGATGCAGATCCTCTGCAAGGCCTACCAATGGGAATCGACTCCACTCAATCATTTGTCAACCCTCAAACTATCTCACAGACCGTTTCTGGATACGATGTTGTTGTCAATTGTCTGCCCGGGCGGATTGGCCATGCCGTTCGAGAACCCCTATTGTCTATAGAAGGGGTGAATGTGGCTGATTTGGCTTTCACAGCGGAAGACCCGAGGATGTATGCGGAATTGGCAAAGAAAACAGGTTCTCGAATGATTTACGATGTTGGAATCGCTCCTGGATTGTCCAATGCCCTTCTGATGGATGCCCAATGCCGAATGGGTCCACTGACCACAGCCAGAATCTGGGTCGGAGGCAACCCTCAGGAGAGCGATGAGGAGTGGTCGTACATGGCCCCGTTCTCGCCATCCGATGTGATTGAGGAATACACACGGCCAGCGAGAATTCGACGCAGGGGGCAGATCAGGACAGAACCAGCTTTGTCTGAACGCCACCCCGTCTCAGTACCCGGCTATGGTGAGATGGAAGCCTTTCTGACCGATGGGGTGCGCTCGCTCTTGGACACGATTGATTGTGAAGAGTTGGTCGAATTCACCGTTCGATGGCCGGGTCACATCCAGCGATATTTGGATGGAAATGACACTGAAGAAGAATTGATTGAAGCATGGAAGTTCGATGAGGAGCGCCCCGAATTCACGTGGTTGGCTGTCGAAGTGAAAAGTGCCGATGAAACTCGAAGATGGGATGTAATCGACGAAGGAAAGGACGGGTGGTCCTCGATGGCTCGAACAACAGGCTTGGTCACTGTGGAAGTCGCTGAGATGCTCTCTGAGGGGGCCATACCTGAATGTGATGTGATGCCACCAGAACGGTTGGGTGAAGATTCGGAACTTCTGGACCGATTGCTCGATGCCATGCGAGATGCTGGTGTTCAAATCAATGGGTGATTATTCTTCACCATCATATTGTTTCATCTCTCTGTCATGCCTGAGGGTGTGCCGAATTGCAGCGGGAACGACCAGAATGACTAGAATTGCGATCATTGGCAAGATCCACGAGGGTTCAATGTCGGGCTGTGGCTCGATGAGCCATGTGAATCGGAGTGGGGAGTGCTGGAAGGGTGAACTCCACTCAAACAGGTCTGTGGTGTGGTGACCCACAGCCATGAACGGAGTGAGATTGTTGAATGTCCCTTCACCGAACTGGACCTCGGCATCTTCACCCTGCCACGTCACCCTGACCAGAGCGCCCTCATCGATTGTCAGGGTCACACTGGAATCATCAATCATTCGATACCCGGTTTCCAAGTGATGGGTCGTCAGGGTCAGTTCGGCAAGTTCCCCGTCATCGAGTCGTTCAATGCTCGTAATCTGACCACCATCGAGTGTGAGGAGTGTTGTTCCGGGGACATCCCAGCCGCCATTGGGTGAAGCAGACCCCTTCAGCGTGATTGATTGGTCCGTTCGGTCAGATTCAGTGGCCGAATGTGTCGATGAGAACCATTCACCCCAGGTTGTGAACCAATAATCTTGAGATTCGATCCATTCGAGGACATCTCGGTCCCTGCGAACGTTCAGGTCCTCAATCTGGGCTTCCCAGTAGAGGTTTGCATACCCATTCTCTTCGATTGCCTGTTCAATCTCTGAGATTGATGCGACATTCTGTTCTAGACTACCGCCGCTGCGTTCAATCGCCCATAATGGTGAACTTGTGTCTGATGCGATGTTGTCGCCGATGATGCGGAAGCCAGCGTCGTGCATCGCATTGTTCTCGCTTGCATCGATGGATGTGGTTGAGAGGCCGAATGAGAGGGGTTGTACGCCCCATTTGGAAGCATTGATCTGTGATGTCAGATATTCCTTACATTCGATGATGACACTTAGATCCTCATGTACATCTTTGTCTGGAATGCCATGGCATCCGAATTCATCACCCAGTGCGAGTCGTTCGCCACCGATCACCTCTTGGGTCAGCCAACCATCGGCGCGCCAAGCGACAGCACCGGGCATGGCCAACGGCAAAAGCAGCACGCTCAGCATGAATACGGCGACTCTCACGGTATCCATCCGTGTAGTCGCATATCTTGACCTTAACCACGAATGGATAGGCAATCATCAAGTGTGGATTTGATGACAGCCGTGCATGGCCGATGTCACTGAGACGACACTGGCTGAACTTCGCGAAGTCTGTCGGATTCCAGGGACGGACATTCCTTTGCCGAAATCGCCTTTCTACAGCGTCCTGTTGTGGACCATCCCCATTCTGGTCCGCCTGATGTTCAGAATTTGTTACAGAGGAATCCATCGACTCCCTCGCAAGGGTGCGATGATTCTGGCAGCGAATCACACATCACACATCGATCCGTTCGCAGTCACTGCTGGCGCTCGTCGAAGAACGCATTATCTGTCGAAAGATGCGCATTTTGAAAATCCATTCACTGCCTTCGTCATGAACTCCACAGGACAGATTCGCACACATCGAGAATCGGGGGCTGCCGATGCACTGAGTCGGGCTGCGGATGTGCTTGAGGCGGGGTTGATCATGGGGATTTTTCCCGAAGGGACTCGGTCTCGCCGAGAACAGGCCCCATTCTTGTCCGAAGGCAAGACCGGTGTTGCTCGATTGGCCGCCACTCACCCCAATGTCCCCGTCCATCCAGCAGCGATTCTAGGGGCCCGAGAGGTCATGGCACCCGGAGGCAAAATCATCCGCTTCGGGAAGCGTGTTGATGTTACCTATGGGGCAGGAATCACTTGGAATGAGTGGATTGTACATCCGGAAGGTGGTGCACAGGATGAGGCCAGCATTCGGAGCATCATCGAATCCGATGAGCCGGAGCAAAGGGCCGCCATGGGCGGACTCTATCGTAGATTCACCGATCAAGTCATCGGGACCATGGCTGCGCTTGGCGCACCCTGAAAAGGTGCGGGCAGTCTTCAAGAACTGTCGCGGCTAGGGGCGCTCGTTCCGATGCAAACCTATCTCGAACTCTTACGCCGCATCCTTGACGAGGGTGTCGAACGCGGTGACAGGACAGGGACGGGGACGTTGTCGGTTTTCGGTCATCAAATGCGGTTCGACCTCTCTCAAGGATTTCCCGCTGTGACCACCAAGAGACTGCATTGGCCTAGCATCATCCACGAGTTGCTGTGGTTCCTTTCGGGAGACACCAATGTTCGTTACCTCCAAGAGAACAAGGTCCGGATTTGGAATGAATGGGCCGATGAGGAGGGCAATCTCGGGCCAGTCTATGGAAAGCAATGGAGAAAATGGGAAACAAAGGATGGGCGAATTATCGATCAGATCTCTGAGGCGATTGAACTCATCAAGACGAATCCATCGAGTCGGCGAATGTTGGTCAGCGCTTGGAATGTCGGTGAACTGGATGAGATGGCATTGATGCCGTGTCACGCCTTTTTCCAATTCTATGTCGCTGATGGAAAGTTGTCTTGCCAGCTCTATCAACGCAGTGCCGATGTCTTTCTGGGCGTGCCCTTCAACATCGCATCGTATTCATTGCTGACCCACATGATGGCACAGGTCTGTGGATTGGGTGTGGGTGATTTCATTCACACGATTGGAGATGCCCACCTCTATCTCAATCATCTGGAGCAGGCCAAGGAACAAGTGTCCCGGCAGCCATTGGGGTTGCCCACATTGAAACTGGATTCATCCATCATGGATATCGACGATTTCACAGGTGAGCACATCGAGGTCGAGGGGTATGAGCACCATCCGCACATCGCGGCTCCCATCAGTGTGTGAGGTGTCATAAATGAAAATCGCCATGATTGTCGCGATGGATGAGGACGGGTGTATTGGGGACCAAGGAAATCTCCCTTGGAGATTGAAATCAGACATGGCTCGGTTCAAGGCGCTCACAGAAGCGGGTGGTTACAATGCGGTCATCATGGGTCGAAAGACCTGGGATTCTCTACCGGATTCGTTCCGACCTCTGCCCGAGCGCGTCAACATCGTGATGTCTCGGGACACAGGATGGTCACATGCAGATGCGGATGTGGCCTTGTATCCGGGCAGAGCCATCGAGATTGCATACGCAGAAGCCTGTGATGAATGCTGGGTCATCGGAGGTGCGCAAATCTATGCGATGTTCCTAGATCAGGTCGAAGAGATTCATGTCACGACTGTGCACACCTCTGGTTCGGGTGATGTCAAGTTCCCTGAATGGGATCGAAGTGGATGGGCAGAAACGATGGTTGAGACGTTGGAGGAGGATGCTGACAATGCCTTTGCAACCACCTACTCAATCTGGAAGAAATCGTAATCGCATGGGTAGCGTCTGAGGCGACCCACTGAGAGCCCATGCATTCAGGGATTCTGAACGCGAG
>CAXEUI010000068.1:0-5956 GCA_963999335.1 uncultured Candidatus Poseidoniales archaeon | reverse complement strand
GGTGTTGCTGATTACGGCATCGTTGCCACATGGGAAGAAGCTCTTCCAGCACTGGCGGATGCCCTTTCGAATCTCTGAGATGATCTCTTGAGTGACCCCCTCGTGGTCGAGCCGACATCGGAACATGATGCATCGATTATCTGGATGCATGGTCTAGGGGCAAGCGCACAAGATTTCGCCGATATGCCCCGCCTCATTTCTCGCCCCGGAACACGCTGGATCTTTCCAAACGCCCCGATGCGTCCCGTGACACTCAACAATGGTTGGCGAATGCCCTCTTGGTTCGACATTCGGTTTCTGGGGGCAGGGGCTGGAGAAAGTGAACGTGAATGCCCAGTCGAAGCCCAAGAATCCGCCGATTTGATCGCCTCATTGATGGAAGAAGAACATGCTCGTGGCATTCCTTACAATCGCATTGTCCTCGTTGGCTTCAGTCAAGGCGGCGCCATGTCGCTGTACACGGGTTGTCGTTTTCCAGAACGAATCGCCGGGATGGTCTGTATGTCAGGGTATCTAATCTTCCATGAAGTCCACTTGGAGGCTTGTCATGATGCCAATCGAACCACCCCGGTGCTGATTTGTCATGGATCACAAGATGACATGGTCCCTCTATCATCCGGTCAGCGTACAGCTGAATTTCTGCGTGAAAATGGATGGCCAGTGGACTTTGAGCACTATCCGATGTTCCACGAAGTCTGCATGGAAGAGATTCGCCGTGTCGAAGTTTTCTTCTCTGAAATCCTCGATTAGTCATCGAGCAGATCATAGGTATCCACGCGCACTTCTCCCTGTACCTGTACGGTGACGGTATCGGTGCTGCTCTCTCTAGATGGATCGCTGACTGTCAGGGTGAAGGTGTGATTTCCAATCGGCAATCGTACATTGACCATCGGCGTATCCCCAATCTGTTTTGAATACCCATCTCTCCAAATCCACTGTTCAACGCCCTGGCTGCCCGGTGATGTGGCGGATCCATCCAGAAGAACGGTGCCCGTACCATCTTGACTCGCATTGACAACGATATCACTGCCAGCATCTGCAGTTGGAGGTACATGAGAGATAAAATTCTCATCCGAAAGGCCCGCCATCAGATCGGGCTCCTCCTCTTGGAATTGTGCCAGTTGCTCGATCTCATCATCGAGCATTGCAAACAGTTCTGAATCATCAATCGCACTTGGGCCTGCACTGAGTTGCTTCTGTTCCTCTTCTGTCAGGAGAGAAGCCACCTCTTCACCATCATCTGCATACAGATCCTCATCTGGCGTTGCCGTCGGTGCTTTCAGTTCTGCTCCATCGGTGAATCCAAGCAGGTCCTCATCGATATCTGCGTCATTGGACAATGCATAGGGGGTTGCATCGGGGTCAATCCATAGAATTCGATTCTCTCGTGTGTAATCGTTCTGATTGTCTCCACTCAGCGCAATCCGTGTCCCATCTTCGCTTGCGACAATCGATTGAACCAAACCGGTGTGTTCGCATCTCCAAACTTCTTCACCATCTTCCCCGATTCGGTGAAGATAGAACCATGATGCCACCAGCAGATCATTTCCATGCCTCTGAAGATCGTTGATTGTGTACATCGATTTCCAGATCCGCGTCGACGTCAAATCATCATTCAATTTCAACACAGTTCCATCGAATTGACCCGACAAGGCTCCGACCCCATCCGGAATTAGACAGACGCTACGTGAATCGATTTCCTCAGAATGCAGGATCTCCCCTGTTGACGACCAACGTTCCAGTGCGATTTGAGGCACCTCGGAAGGCGTGATGCCGAGAACTTCTCGACAGAGGAGAAGAGAACCATCGTGTAGGAAACACATTGCAGAAACAGTTTCTCCAGTTTCGGCCTCTGGCGCACGACTCCAACGCTTGTTGCCATTTGAATCAAGGACATGGACGCACCCTTCATCATCCGCCACCGCCACACCTGTTCCGTCTCGTGCCACAGACATGGAAATCAGTTCACCTGCGGTGAATCGCCCTCTCTTGACCCCGTTTTCTGTCAACATGTGCAGATGTCGTCCACCATCGATGCAACAGACGGTGGTCCCGTCACCGGACAGTCTGAGGTGGTCACAACCTCCTCCGATTGCATGGGTCCAACGATGGCCACCTAAGCGCTCATGACCATGTAGATTGCTGGTATGTGTCCCCACCACGATTACATCACCGCTGGCGATCTGGATATGGGTGACGGCGTCGTCTACATTGAATGGTTCCAATGCGGTTGGTGTATCTGAGACATCGAGGATTCGAACCACACCATCATCGCTCCCCCAAGCCATCCATTTTCCATTCGGGGCGACATCGATTGAACGAACGATGGCTTCGCACTCGATTTCGGCAATCGGGTCGATGACCATCGGCATGGTTGTTGACCAACCCACCCTGTCTTGACATTGCCGACGACTGGCTTCAACTGAAAACTCTGTTTCTTAGGTCCGCAATCTCTTGTTCAGACCATCCGACGAGTGGTTCCAGATGGACCAGAGGGGTTCGAACCGATTCATCTTCGTCGATGCTGGTCGGTGCCTCTGGTAAATGATGGCCAACGATGCCCCAGGGTGCTGGATTCTTCTCTCGCCCCGGTCCGGTCACGAATTCTGCTGCATGTTCTTCTGAAACCAAGGATGGATCCCAAGCCTTGAGCGAATCTACTGAACCGTCGAGAGGTTTGATACGACACCCACGATGCATCATCAACCAAGCGCACAGGACATCTTCCTCTGAATCCAGATGCGCCATCACGAGCCCTTGCACTCCAGAAGGAAGTCCACCCGGGCCCATAAATCGAGTTCCGAGCAGACGCGCAATATCGGGGAACAAAGCGACACGAATGGCCCAATCTGGGTCTCCCAAATTTACTGTGAGGTCCACTTTCTCAAGCACGGAAGCGCCGACTGCACCGGCGAATTGTTGACTGGTCCATTCTCCTTTGTTACCATGCCGCTTGCATCGAACGGCAAAGCTGCCTTCAGGTTCTGGATTGGATTGCAATGCGGCATTGGCCACGCCTTCTGGCGTGGGTTCCACTTCTGTGAATGGGTCTACCGCATAGACACCAAATGTGTGTTTCAGCGCATCGTTGATTTCTGCATCCTCTTCCCCGCTGACAAACATGAGTCCACCCTCAACACGAATTTTCACCTCTGCGCCTCGAATGTGACACTGTGCAATGAGCGTCTTTCTCAGGACCTGTGTGAAATGCTTCCGAACGGGTTTGGATTTGAGCATTGATTCGCCCATCCGGACCATCCATTGGCCCATCCAATCACCTCAGGGTTCGTTGTGGATCTCGATGATCTCATCATTCTTGATTTGTGCTGCCTTGGCCGCATCATTTCGAACCTCCTCAAGTTTCTCAAGGTAGGTATCATCGATGTCTCCAGTCACATAGATACCATTGAAACACGATGCGTCGAAGTGTTCTACGCCACAAGTTCCGCCTCGACAGGCATCAATCAAATCGTCGAGTTTCTGATACATGAGCCAATCCGCTCCAATCACTTGACTGACCTCTTCTTGGGTTCGTTCGTGAGCGATATATTCCCCCTTCGCCGGCATGTCAATCCCATACACATTGGGATGAATCACTGGTGGAGCTGCACTGGCGAAGTAGACCCTCTTGGCCCCTGCCTTTCGGGCCATTTCGACAATCTTTGCACTCGTATTTCCTCTGACGATGCTATCGTCCACCAAGAGAACATTCTTGCCTTCAAATTCGTAGGGAATCGGATTGAGTTTCTTGCGCACACTCTCTTTTCGAATGGCTTGACCAGGCATGAGGAAGGTTCGACCAACGTAACGATTCTTGACGAACCCTTCACGGAAGGGGACATTGAGATCCTTGGCCAATTCCATGGCTGAGATTCGTCCACTATCGGGCACTGGAATGACAACATCAACATTCGCATCTGGATGTTCGATTGGAATTCTGGCGGCCAACTTTCGTCCCATCTTCAATCGAGCCCGATGCACACTGATGCCATCGATAACGGAGTCGGGCCGAGCGAAGTAAACGTGCTCGACCCTCAAAGTGTCGAAGCGGCGCTCTTGGAGGCGAAACCCTCAGAAGTATTTCACTGCGCCGGTATCGCTAGCGTGAGTGGCTCGTGGGACAACATCGTCGACACACTTGCTACGAACGTGCGCGGCACGAAGCACTTACTAGACGGTCTTCGGCAGATACAGGTTTGCGCACGTATCCTCGTGCCTGGATCGGCGCTAGTCTATCGTCCCAAGCACGGCGCACTCACAGAGACAGATCCGTTGGGACCAGTCAACCCGTATGGTTTGAGCAAGCTTGCCCAAGAAATGCTCGCTGTTCAGCGCAATTCGAAAAATCAGCAAGTGATGCTTACCCGTTCGTTTACCCATATCGGAGCGCGGCAGAACCTTGCTTATGCAACGTCGAGCTTCGCCCATCAAATTGCGCGCATAGAATACGGCCAAACAGACTCGACCGTTCGTGTTGGCATTCTGGACACCCATCGCGACGTGCTGGATGTTCGTGACACCGTCAGCGCGTACCAAGCACTTATGAGGCACGGCACGCCTGGCAAAATCTATAATGTCTGCGCTGGTCGCACCTACCAAATGCGGGAGATTCTTTCCCGCCTGATCTCTCTTGCGCGAGTACCGATTAAAATACGCGTTGATGAAGACCGGGTCAGACCAAACGACTACCCTGACCTACGCGGTGACCCTACCGCAATCACAACAGACGTCGGCTGGAAACCGAAGATCGAACTCGACCAAACACTCCGCGAGATTCTGAATTACTGGCGCACTCAATGCAGTAATTGCACGCCTGTTCGGTAACACAGGCCTAGCTGGTACTTTTATATTTCGAACTCTAATCCTGACTGGGTCCCAAGCGAGGCCGCATCAGGCATAATACGCATGTGAATAGAGCACGGAAATGGTCATTGGCTGGAGCCCTCTTGCTAGGAACTGCGTCGCTGGGAATCGCAGAACAACGCCAACCTGTTCCCCGTCCGTTTCCCAAACCAACATCCAACGTTCAGCAGCCACCGACCCAACTACCTAACACTGCTGACCCAAAACTACCAAAAGACTCGCTGATAGCCGAACTCGGTGTCACGATCTATCCGAACGCAGATTATCTAGACTCCTATGACGCGGGCCGTGGCCAGACTTTCTATCTCTTCGGTACGAACGCTACGTTCCAAGAGATGGTCCGTTATTATTCCGTGATTCTCGACGATCGTGGCGATCGCGTGTTCGACGCACCGGCCACCCATCAATTCGATACCGAACGCTTTCGCGACGAACAGATGAACTACCGCCCAAGCGTTACTATCAAGGATTACACATGGAACGGCGCTCCCGGGTACCTAAATCCGACGCCTGGTGTAAAACCGGGAAGATATCAGACGATTATCCAGATCGCGACAGCACCGGAGGACGAAGCGAACCGGTAGCTATGAACCATGTGATGACCCAAATCGCATCTATTTGCTCGCTACGTAGATGTCACCCCTTCCATCAAGGAATTCCGTTGCTTTTTCATCCAAGCCGATCTTTACCGCATCTCCAACGTCCATACCCCTGTCGGACGCATAGTCCCTTATCTGCTGCGTAATTTCCATACTGCAGAACTTCGGGCCGCACATGGAACAGAAGTGTGCCACCTTCGCACCATCAGCCGGCATCGTTTCATCGTGGTACGCACGGGCCGTCACTGGGTCAAGCGATAAATTAAACTGGTCCTCCCACCGAAATTCGAACCTGGCCTTAGACAGCGCATCGTCCCACTCCTGTGCGCACGGGTGGCCTTTAGCAAGATCTGCGGCATGGGCAGCTATTTTGTACGCAATAACACCAGCCTTAACATCTTCACGATTGGGAAGCCCGAGATGCTCCTTTGGCGTAACGTAGCAGAGCATCGCCGTGCCATACCAGCCGATCTGCGCCGCGCCGATGCCGCTGG
>CAXEUI010000067.1:0-6019 GCA_963999335.1 uncultured Candidatus Poseidoniales archaeon | reverse complement strand
TGCCGACCGCGCGCTTGCCGGCAATCACCCAGTTTTTCTGATAGATATACAAGGCGGTGAGCAGCACGGAGATGAGCAGGACAAATATTCCGAACAAAATGTGACGCCGATCAATACCCAATCGATCAGCCAACGACTCAAAACCCCACTCCAGGACTTCTTGAACGCCTTTGAGTCGAATTTTCATGAGTGGTTTCTGTCGTGTTTAAAAGTTTCTGCTATTGTAAAGGTCTGGTATCCCAAGCGATGTTGGCTGATGAAAACCCGGCTTCCCGCGCGGCCGCCAAAGCCGAGGTGGGCGCCCAGGTGCGGACAGTAGGCGTCAAGGATCCGGGCCTCGCCGGAACGCGTGCGAAAGAGGACGAGGTCCTCTCCGAAGTAGTGGATCGGCTTCACATCGCCTTCGTGCAGGTCGCGACTCCATTCCACGGCAAACCAGCCGTTGGGAATCGGGAGGACGTCGTGTTCGATTTCTCGCTTTGCCATGGATCTATTCCTCGGAGTTTGCCGACAGGGCGTCGGCCAAAAATCGTGCGACGGCACCCGCCTGCCTTTGGATCGGGTAGTCGTCAAGGTTTGCGTAGTTGAACATCAACACGTAGTAGGCTCCCAGGATCATTTCCAGGGCAGCCACAGCGTCGCTGGCGCTGGAGAGCGGCTGGCTTGACGTGTACTACATCCTCGTCTCGCTGGAGGACAAGGACGACCCTCAGATTCGGGCCTTCCACGTAACGGACGACGGCGACATCGTCGAAGAGGAGTTCGAAGCCGCGGCAGCCGCTGGTGAGATGGAGATTCCGTGGCAGTATTTCGCCGCATTGCTGCCGGTCAGCAGTGTCGGTGTTCATGGTGATGCGCGTGTCTATGGAGAGACGATCGTGGTGAGGGCGGTGCGCAGCATGGACGGGATGTCCGCACGATATTCAGAGATTCCACACAGTGTGCTGGAGAAAATAAGTTCCCGCATCACGAACACACTCAAGGGTCATGTGAACCGCGTGGTCTACGACATCACACACAAGCCACCGGGCACCATCGAATGGGAATAATCACTCCTCTTCGAAGTCCCACCCGAGAATCAGGTGAGGGGGCCATTCGCCTACGACTGGAGACACCGGAGGCGACCCGATTAGCTCCCGAATTGAGGCAGAGTTGGGCACATCCGCAAATGTGGGGCCCAAACGAGGAAATGGTATGCCGTTACCGATGGAGGGGCCCACAAAGGGATCGATAATCGTGCCACTGGGATGAACAAGATGCATCGCAATGAAGTCTTGATTGCCTTCTCGAACGCCGAACAGAATCATCTCAAGGCGTGTATCACCCATCTCACCTGAATGAATCTGCCTGCGCGCGAGAGGGCGACGGGCCCATCGTTTCGACTCGGAAGTCCACTCGGCATCGATGCTCGAAAGTCCGATGTCTACGTGTGAAATGGGCAGAAGCCAACGACCTGTGGGCCATGCCAAGAGGGTTGCAATGCGCACCAGATGAGAAGACCAGAGTGGAAGAGAAATCAGCATGGCGACCACCGCAAGAGTACCGACCGGTTCACTGTAGACGACCCAAACCAGAACACCGAGCAGGATGGTCTCGATTCGGGCGGTGTTCCACAACCACATCCTGGCAGGAGAGCCTTCGGTCTGATTCAGAGAAATCAGTGAAGCACTCAGCCATAGGAGGAAGAATGAACCCAACCAAAGGCTGAGGCCCAATCGAAGATCCATTCCGATTCCATGTCCGAAAGCATGTAGCAGCATGGGAATCAAGCCCGCCGCAAGAAGAAAAATCGACCAAGCAGCGGGAAATAAGAAACTGGAGAGACCCGGTTGCAATCGTTGTCTGCGCCAACCATTCCACGCCTCTGAAGACTCGACTTCATGGGGCAATCGAAGGGGCAGACTCTCTGTTCCGAACCACTTTGCCTCTCCGAGAAGGAAGTGGACATCCGGTGCCGCCATGCAATGACGGGGGTATTCATACCGCATCAAAGCGACGCATCATCCTTCATCGATGGGGTGACGCAGAATCAGGTTACGGGCCGCCCAGACCTCATCGACACGCTTGACCGGGGTGTCGTGAGGCGCTGTCTTGACAATCTCAGGGTCCTCAGCAAGAATCTGTAGGAAATCATCTGCAAACTGATCGATGGCTTCCTTGCTCTCGGTCTCAGTCGGCTCGAACATCAGACATTCAGGGACAATCATCGGGAAGTAGAGCGTGGGCGCCATGTATCCATAATCGAGTAGGCGCTTGGCGACATCCTTGCCCGTCACGCCTGTCGCATCCTTGAGGGGGGACATATTCAGCGTGAATTCGTGCTTGACGATGTCTGTGGGCGCACCGTCAATCGGCATTGCGTGAATACTCGCACGGACTTCATCGGTAGGATTCAGGATTCGATGGCGGAGATAATTGGCATTCAGCACAGCATGTTCACTCATCTTCTCCAACTCTCGCCCGTAACGTCGATAGAAGGCCCAAGCCCGTACGGTCGCAGCAGAATTACCGTGCCACTGCTGGACCTTGCCGATTGATTTGGGGGGGTCATACCAATCGAACCACGGCTCTCCTTCCTCATCCTCAGAAGCGACGACCAAGGGGGCAGGGAGGTAATCGGAAAGGTGGGATTTCACACCGATTGGTCCCGCACCGGGCCCGCCTCCTCCGTGGGGTTGACTGAAGGTTTTGTGCAGGTTGTAGTGGACCGCATCAAAGCCCATCAGACCCGGGGTGGTCTTGCCTAGAATCGCATTGAAATTGGCGCCATCATAGTACATCTGACCGCCGGCAGCATGGACGATTTCAGCCGCCTCGGCAATCTCAGGCTCGAAAATGCCCAGTGTACTGGGGTTGGTCACCATCATGGCTGCGGTATCCTCGCCGACTACAGCGCGTATAGCATCCAAATCGAGGCGTCCATTCTCCAACGATGGAATCTCGATGATCTGGTAACCACACATCGCTGCACTGGCGGGATTTGTGCCATGCGCACTGTCAGGAACGATGACCTTGTCTCGATTGGCCTGACCGATATCGCGATGATATTCTTGGATACAGCGCATCGCCGTGAATTCACCGTGGGCACCGGCGGCCGGTTGAAGGGTGACTGTGTCCATGCCCGCACAGTGCTCAAGCATCTCTTGCATCTCATGGAAGATCGCCATCAAACCCTGAAGATGAGAGGCAGGGGCCAATGCGTGAAGATCGTTCATGCCTGACATCTGTACGATGCGCTCGTTGACGCGTGGATTGTGTTTCATCGTACAGGAACCGAGTGGATAGAATCCGGAATCGATGCCGTGACTCCGTGTTGAGAGCCAAGTGTAGTGCCGAACAATCTCTGGTTCTGATGCCCTCGGCCAGCGCGGGAGTTCGCTGCGTTGCAGTGCGGTGGGGATGGTGAAATCATCTGAGAGAGGGGCAGGTTGGGCATAACCCGCACCTTTGGCACCCTTGAAGGCGAACAAGTCACTCATAGAGAGCCCTCCAGCCAATCCTGAATCCCTTCAGTGAGATCTTCGATGTCTTCGGCATCAATCTGGTCGGTCGCACAGACAAGAAGTTCGTGTTCACGGTCCGGCCACCATTGTGAGAGATCAAGGCCTCCAGTGATGTTGCACTCCTCATCAAGGAAAGAGAGCAAGTCGGACGCAGGCCTTGGAAGACGAATGGCGAACTCGTTGAAATGAGCGCCGTTGGGGTGAACTGCCTCAACACCATCGAGACTCAAGAGGGCGGCCTTTGTCGCCGTACAGGCACCTGCATTTCGTCGTGCTAGCGTTTGTAGTCCCTCAGGGCCCAGTAACGCCATGTGCATGGCACCCATCAACGCGATGAGAGTCTCGTTTGAGCAGATGTTCGAGGTCGCTTTATGACGCCGAATGTGCTGCTCGCGGGTGCTGAGAGTGAGGGTGAACGCGCGCTCACCATCTGAATCCCTGGACAAGCCGACAATGCGGCCCGGCATTTGCCGAATATAGGCCTGAGAACAGGCAAACAGACCGTAGATGGGCCCGCCCGCGGTCGGACCGATTCCGAACGGTTGACCTTCACCGACCACGATGTCAGCACCGTATTCACCGGGTGGAGCGACCAAACCGAGCGAGACAGGTTGGACGCCGACGACCAGAGCGGTATTCTCGCCCACGATGGACTTCAATTCGCACAACCCTTCATCGAGAAGACCCAGAGCATTGGGTTGTTCGACATACACTGCACAAGCACCTTCTGCTGCAGCTGCTGCCCCGAGGTCGAGCATGCCCGCATCGTCATGTGGAAGCCTTTTGACGACGATATCAGCGCCTTGGGTATAATTGTGAATGACCGACAGACGATGCGGTGGAACGAGTTCAGAGACATAGATGGTTGATTTCTGGGATGATTTACGATCGTGGACCCGCACTGCACAGGTCAATGCTTCGGCGGCGGATGTGCTGGCATCATACATGGAAACGTTGGAGACGGGGAGTCCGACCAATTCAGAGACCATGGTCTGGAATTCCCACATCGCCTGAAGCATGCCCTGGCTGACCTCTGGCTGATAGGGGGTGTACGCTGTCAGGAATTCACCGCGGGTGGCCAACATCGGGACCATTGTCGGCACGTAATTGCTGTAGAGGCCTGCGCCCAGAAATGAAGGACGGCTGTCGACGGGAATGTTCGTGCCCAACAACATTCTAGCATCACGAAGAATTTCTTCCTCGGATTGTGGCTCTGGCAAATCGAGTGGTTTCTTCCTTCGAACATGTTCGGGAATATCAGAGAATAGATCTTCCATCGAGGACAGCCCCATGGCCGCAAGCATCTCTTTCTCACGTCCGAGATTGGGCAGTTGGTCGACCAAAGGCTCACCACCGGGCGCCCCGTAGGGGCGCCTTTCCACTCCCGCCTGTCATCTATCAGCACTTCAAGGTTCGCGGGTGAAGCAGTGGATTCAGGAGGGGTAATCGGCCGTCAACATCATACCCTATGGCCGTGAAGGTAATGTCGGGTGAACAGTATGAAGGTCGGCATCAGTGGAGAGGACGATTTTGTTCAACCCTATCTGGAAGCCGCTCTTGGGGATAATCTCGTTCGCATCCCATCCGAGATATTACAAGAAAAAATGCAGGTGGATGTGTTGTTGGCTTCTTGCAATGCTGTTATTCTGATGAATGCACATCCACCACAAACAGGGGCTGGCAGAGATAATCGAGCAGCCCTTTTGGAGATGCGTGAGGCCGCCCTCCCCATCCTCAAGGGGGTTGAAGACCATGGCAGTCTCCATCTGATTCTCATCGGCACATTACGCGTCCACCCACAAGCAACACCGGAAGAACCGTATTACTCCAGTCAGGCATCGTTGGCACCCAGAGACATTGCAGCCGAGGGCCAACTCTGGGTCGAAGAACGGGCGATGGAACATGCCACTGAAGAGGCACCGGTGAGCGTTCTGCGATGTTCGAATGTACAGGGTCTCCGTCTGGATTCAGAGGATGGAAATGGAATTCTTCACCAATTCGCGCGAGATTCGATCTTTGGTTGGGTCAGCGTGCCAGGTGATGGTACGCAGATGAAGGATTTCGTACACATCTCAGATATGATTGAAATCATCATGCATGTGTTGGAAAAGCCACCCCCCACTCGAGAAACCCTCTGCATCGGAACGGGTGAAGGGACGGTGATGAGCGAAATCGCAGGCCTCTATCAACAACGCACAGGATGTGACCCCCAGTATGGTAATGATGACAAACACGAGGTGTGGGGTGTCGTCGATGCTTGGGAAATCGAACAGAGGTGCGGCTTCCGACCTTCAGTGACACCCACGGAAATGATCGATGAGGCGTTTGAACACGCCGGCGTCTGATCAATTGATGCGGATGAACGATGAGTCCGCCTGCATCTGCCAGTTGGTTCCATCGGGTGCGTTGTAAATGGTTTCGCCCATCGCTCCGGTCGAGTAGCTTCCGCCACCGGGCAGTTGCGTGTAGTCAGCAGCGACTTGAGGGGCAGCGGCCACGGCAGGGGCCGCGAAGCC